>NZ_JBHWYY010000035.1:0-44763 GCF_042728595.1 Isoptericola sp. NPDC060185
AGGCTGGCCGGGCCTGGCGGGAGCCGCGAGGGACGAGCGGCGGATGGTGCGCCTCGCGACACGAACACCCCCGCCCCACGCGGTCCCGCCCGCACGACCCGTCAGATGGCCCGTCGATAGGCACGAAAGGCGAGCGACGCCAGCCCACCCATGACGGCGACGGCCGCGGCGAGGAGGCCGAGGTGCAGCCACACGGTGCCGGGGTCGGCGAAGCCCTGCAGGGCGTCGCGGGCCACGACGACGGCCCAGTCGAACGGGTTGACCTTCGCGGCGGTGGCGATCCAGTCGGGCGCGAGGGACGGGTCCATCACGGCCGACGACAGGAACATCAGCGGGATGGTGAGCAGCTGGGAGACGCCGATGAGTGCCTCCTGCTGCCGGGTGAGCAGGGCGACCGCGCCGGAGAGCGCGGCGAACAGGCAGCTCAGCAGGGCGACGGCGACGAGCATGACGAGCACGCCCGCCCAGCCACCGGGGAACCGTGCGCCGCCGAGCCATGCCACGCCCACGACCACCAGCGCCTGGGCGCACGCGAGCAGCGCGTACCAGGCCATCGTGGCGGACAGCAGGGCGCCGCGGCTGGTGGGCGACGCGAGGAAGCGGTCCATGACGCCGCGGTCCATGTCCTGCACGAACGTGGTGCCCGCCCAGGCCGCGCCGCCCATCGCGGTCATCATGACGACGCCGGGCGTGAGGTACTCGAGGTAGCTGACGTCCGCGCCGCCGGCGAAGCCGGGGATCTCGATGACGGACCGGAACAGCTGCCCGAACAGCAGCAGCCAGATCATCGGCTGCAGCAGGTTCATCACCATGAAGACGGGGATGCGCATGCCCTGCCGGGCCTGCCGGGCGGTGAGCAGCCGCGCCTGCGTGAGCGCGCCGGTACGGCGGGGCGCGGGGCGCCGGGCGGGGCGCGCCGCGGTCGGGTCGATCGTCGTGGTGCTCATGCCGCCACCTCCGTGGTCTCGGCGCCGGCGCGCTCGCCGGCGGTCCCGGCCGCCCGGTTGGCGGCCTCCAGGCTGCGGCCGGTGTGCCGCAGGTAGACGTCGTCGAGGGTGGGCCTCGACAGCCCCGCCGCGCGGACGCCCAGGCCCGCGGCGTCGAGCGCCGCGAGCAGCGCCGGGAGGGCGGTGGCGCCCGCGTCGGCGCGCGCCCGCAGCGTGCGCCCTTCGGTGGCGACGTCGACGACGCCGGGCACGCGCGCGGCCACCGGCGCGGCGGCGGTGGCGGCCGCGGCGCCGTCGAGCTCGACGGTGACGCCGTCGCCGCGCAGCTCGTCCTTGAGGGCGTCGGGGGTGCCGGCGGTGACGACGCGGCCGGCGTCCACGATGACGACCTGGTCGGCGAGCCGGTCGGCCTCGTCCAGGTAGTGCGTGGTGAGCAGGATCGTCATGCCGTCGCCGGCCGCCATGCGCTCGATCTCGGCCCACATCGCGGCGCGCGCCTCGGGGTCGAGCCCGGTGGTGGGCTCGTCGAGGAACAGCACCTGCGGCCGGTGCACGAGGCCGACAGCGACGTCGAGCTTGCGCGCCATCCCGCCGGACCAGGTCTTCACGAGGCGGTCGGCGGCGTGCGCGACGCCGAACCGCTCGAGCAGCTCGTCGGCGCGCGACCGGGCCTCGCCGGCCCGCAGGCCCTGGAGCCGGCCGGCCAGGACGAGGTTCTCGCGCCCGGTGCCCATGGGATCGGTCACGGGGCGCTGGGCGACGTACCCGATGGACCGCCGGACGGCGGCCGGGTCGCGCACGACGTCGTGGCCCGCGACGCGCGCGGTCCCGCCGTCCGGGGCGGAGAGCGTCGCGAGGATCTTCACGGTGGTGGACTTGCCGGCGCCGTTGGGGCCGAGCAGGCCGAGCACGCTGCCGGGCGCGGCGGTGAGGTCGAGGCCGTCGAGCGCGCGCACGCTGCGCGCGCCTCGTCCGCCGGCTCGGCCGGGGCCATAGGTCTTGGTCAGCCCGGCGACGTCGATCGCCGGGGCCGACCCCTGCGGGGTCGTGGACATGTTTCCTCCTTGCGGGTCTACCCGCGGTCGGAGGGTCCGGCGCACGCCCTAGGGTGGGAGTGCGTCTCGTGGTGCGGTCGTGCACCGGACCCGAGCCACCGGTCCCGGGCGATGGCAGTCGCCCGGGACCGTTCTTGTGTCACTTCTTCTGCTGCTCGCCGACGGTCGTGAAGAGCATCCGGGCGAGGATCAGCATCATCACCGCGAGGGCGACGACGAAGGTCAGCCAGGACCAGGCCCAGCCGACGGTGAGGCCGAGGACGACGAACACGACGAACGCCACCAGCCAGATGACGACCGTGTAGACGCCGAACCGCGCGGCGGCGGCCGGGTCGTGCTCGAAGCGGTCGTAGTGGTGCCCGGTGGCGTGCGCCCGGGCGACGTCCCGCACCCACGCCTTCTTCCGGTTGGTCTGCGTGACGCCGAGCAGGGTGAACAGGGTGCCGCCGACGACGAACCCGGCGCCCGCGACCACGTACATCCAGGCGTCGAACACGCCGAGCACGGTGAACAGCGCCAGGAGCAGCGCGAGGACCGTGAGCCCGGTGGCGAGGTAGTAGCCACCGGCGCGGCGGGACGGCATCGGGTGGTTCGTGGTGGTCTCCTGCGACAGCGAGAGCCCCACGACGAACCCGGCCGCGCTGGCCGCCGTCAGCAGCAGCGCGGCGTACGCGATCCCCGGCAGGCCGAAGGCGAAGGCGCCGGCCGCCGCCAGGCCCGCGAAGGCGAGCGCGGCGACGAGCACGACCGACGCGAGCACGACGCCGAGCACGAAGCGGGGCTTCGGGCGCACGCGCTGCTGCTGGGCGACGGCGAACGCCTCCTGCAGCGGGGTGCGCGGCTCGCCGCCGGTCTGCGCGGCGACGTCCGCCTGCGCCTCGGCGACGATCGCGCGGACGTCGCCGAGCTCGTCGAAGGCGCGGCGGGCGGCCTCGTCGGGGGTGGCGCCGCCGGCCTGCAGCTCGGCGGCGCGCGCCTCGAGGTTCGCCCGGATCTCCTCCTTGAGGTCCTGGACCTCGGGGGACGGCTCGACGCCGGCGAAAGCGTCGTCGAGGAGGCGGTGGACGGTGGTCATCGCGGGGTGTCCTTGTCTGTGCGGTCCGTGCGGAGGAGGGAGTCGATGACGTCCCGCGTGGCGACCCACGCGGCGACGTTGCGCCGGTAGACGGCGCGGCCGGCGTCGGTGATCCGGTAGTACTTGCGGCGCCCGCCCTGGGACTCGTCGCCCCAGTAGGCCTCGACCAGCCCGTCCTTGGTCAGGCGGCGGTACGTCGCGTAGAGCGTGGCCTCCTTGATCTCGTGCGCGCCGCCCGTGGCGTCGCGGATCGTCTTGTAGATCTCGAAGCCGTAGCGGTCCCCGCGGCGGAGCGTCGCGAGCACGATCGTGTCGGTGTGGCCACGCAGCAGGTCGGCGGAGAACGCGTCGTCCGCCGTCGAAGGTTCGTCTCGCTGCATCACGACAAGTACTGTATCTCATCAACTACTCGACGACAACAGGTGCTGCACGTGCACCACTTCGCCGAGGTAGTCCCCCTCCCGCCGAGGTAGTCCCCTCCTCGCCGAGGTGGTCCGCGTCCCGCCGACGTAGTCCCGATCCCGCTGAGGTAGTTCGCCGCGCCGTCCGCCGTAGACCGTGCGAGCCTGCGAAGCGGGACGCAAGCTCCACCGCGCGGACGCCGTCGTCCGCCCGAGCCGAGAGGGCAACCGATGGCCGCTCCGAACGCACCGACCGCCGAGCCGCAGGCCCTGCCCCAGCGCCGGGTCCTGGCGATCTTCGGCGGACTCATGCTCGCCATGCTGCTCGCCGCGCTCGACCAGACCATCGTCGCGACGGCGCTGCCCACCATCGTCTCGGACCTGGGCGGCGCGGAGCACCTGTCCTGGGTCGTGACGGCCTACATGCTCGCCAGCACCGCCACCACCGTGCTCTGGGGCAAGCTCGGCGACCTGTACGGGCGCAAGGCACTGTTCATCGCGTGCATCGTCATCTTCCTGGTCGGCTCGATCCTGTCCGGCACGTCGCAGACGATGGGCCAGCTCATCGCGTGGCGCGCCGTGCAGGGCGTCGGCGGCGGCGGGCTCATGGTGCTGTCGCAGGCGATCATCGGCGACGTCGTCCCGCCCCGGGAGCGCGGCAAGTACCAGGGCTTCTTCGGCGCCGTGTTCGGCGTCTCCTCCGTCGCGGGGCCGCTGCTGGGCGGATTCTTCGTGGACAACCTCGACTGGCGCTGGGTGTTCTACATCAACATCCCCATCGGGATCGTCGCCCTGCTCGTCGTCGCGTCCGTCCTGCCCCACATCGAGGCGGGCAAGAAGCCGCGCATCGACTACGCGGGCATCATCCTGCTCGCCACGGTCTCGACGGCGATCGTGCTCGTCACGAGCCTCGGCGGCACCACCTGGGCGTGGGACTCGGTCGCCGTCTGGGCCATGATCGCGGCGGCCGTGCTCGGGGTGGTCGCGTTCGTCGTCGTCGAGCGCCGCGCCCCCGAGCCGGTGCTGCCGCTGCACCTGTTCCGCAGCAAGGTGTTCACGGTCTCGGCGATCGTCGGGTTCGTCGTCGGGTTCGCGATGTTCGGCGCGATCACGTACCTGCCCCTGTACCTGCAGACCGTCAAGGGCTCCACGCCCACCGAGTCCGGCCTCGAGATGACGCCGATGATGCTCGGGATGCTGATCACCTCGATCGGGTCGGGGCAGCTCATCTCGCGCACCGGCCGGTACAAGGTGTACCCGATCCTGGGGACGGCGATCACGTCGTGCGGGCTCTACCTGCTGTCCCTCATGGGCCGGGACACGTCCACGCTCCAGGCGGGCCTGAGCATGTTCGTGCTCGGCGCGGGCCTCGGCATGGTGACGCAGGTGCTGGTCATCGCGGTGCAGAACGCGGTCGCCTACAAGGACCTCGGGACGGCGACGTCCGGCGCCACCTACTTCCGGACCATCGGCTCGTCGGTCGGCGTCGCCGTCTTCGGCACCGTCTTCGCCAACCGGCTCGCGGACGAGCTGGTCACCGGCGTGCCCCCGACCGCCCAGGGACCGTGCGGGCCGCAGTCGCTCGCGGCGTCCACCCAGACCCTCGCCCAGTGCCCGCCCGAGGTGCAGAGCTGGTTCCTCGACGCGTATGCGACGTCGTTGCACGTCGTCTTCCTGTGGGCCGTGCCCGTGGCCGTCCTGGCGTTCCTGCTCACGTGGCTGCTCCCCGAGGTCGAGCTCCGCAGCGCCACCCGCGGCGCCGGGCCGGGCAGCACCGGGCAGGCGGCCGGCGACACCTTCGCGGTGGGCTCGGCCCGCACCTCCCTCGACGAGCTGCGGCTCATCCTCTGGCGGCGCGTCGGCAAGCTCGACCCGCTCAAGGTGTACGAGACGATCGCGCGCGACGACGACCTCTCCGCCGAGGAGGCGTGGATGGTCACCCGCGTCTCCCTCAAGCGGAAGCGGTCCGTGCGGCTCATGGCCGAGCGCACCGAGGTCTCGCCCGAGACCGTGCTCGGCGTCGCGCGGTCGCTCGAGGCACGCGGGCTGGTCGAGGTGGACGGCGACGCGGTCCTGGCCACGCCCGACGGCGACGCCGTCGCCGAGTCGATCCGCGAGGCCGAACGACGCCGGCTGCGGCGGTACGTCGCCGAGTGGCCCGGCGGCGACCAGCCCGAGGTCGACGACCTCGTGGAGGAGCTCGCGCACCAGCTCCTCGCGGACGACACCGACGTCGTCGAGACGCGCTGAGCCGAACTACCTCAGCGCGGCTCGAACTACCACGGCGGGGCTCGAACTACCTCGGCGCGGACCGGACTACCTCGCGGTCACATCTCCGGGAGCGTCGCGCGCGCGACGTCGGGCGTCATGCCCGCGGCCTCGAGCACGTCGACGAGCGGCGAGCGCAGCAGCAGCACCAGGGACTGCACCTGCCAGTACCCCTCCCCCAGGGTGCGCGGGTCGGCGTCGGCGGCGACCTCGGCCAGCACCCGGCGGGCGTCGGCCGGGTCGTCGCCCGCGCCGAGCGCGCTCGCCAGCAGCCGCACGCCGTGGGCGAACCGCACCACCAGGTCCGCGACCGGGTCGGCCACCGGGTCGACCTGCGGCGGCGGCGGGAGGGTCCCTGAGAGCGACGCCGCGGCCACGCGGTGGTCCCCGACGTCGTCCTCCAGCACGCCGAGCGACCGCAGCGCGGCGGGCGTGCGGCGCGCGAGCACCCGCACGCTGCGCATGGCGCGGTCCACGAGCACCGCCTGCGCCGAGAGCCGGGTGATGTCGGCGCGCACCAGCCGGTTGACGCTCACCCGCGCGATGTCGTCGGAGGTGCGGGCCACGTCCTGCCAGTCCTCGAGCACCTTCTCGGCGGCTCGCCCCCGCACCAGCGCGGCGGCGAGCTCGTCCGGGTCGCCGTCGCGCAGCCCGCGGGCGACGGACTCCAGCGTCAGGGCCAGCTCGCGCGTGGCCTCCTGAGCCAGCGCGCGGAGGCGGCGGCGCGGGTCGCCGGGCGTGAGCAGCGCGACGAGCAGGGCGACGCCGCCGCCCACGAGGGCGTCGGTCCACCGCCCGAAGGCGCCGTTCGTGGCCACCGACGCGGGCAGGCCCACGACGACGCCGGCCTGCACCCCCGCCTGGATCGTCACGAGCGGGCCGCGGTCGATGAACCGGGCGATCGTGGCCGAGACGGCCATGACCAGGGCGATCTGCCACCAGCCGGACCCGATGAGGTGCACCATGACATCGCCCAGGCCGACGCCGAGGGCGACGCCCGCCGCGACCTCCGCGACCTTGCGCAGGTCGCGGTCGAAGCTGAAGCCGAGGCACACCCACGCGGCGACGGCGGCGAAGAACGGCTGCGTGTGGCCCAGCACCACGGTCGCGAGGCCGTAGGCGACACCGGCCGCGAGCGCGGCCTGCACGATCGGCCAGAAGGCGACCCGGACCCGTGAGATGCCCTGGCGGAACCGGATCCGCCGGGGCAGGGTGCGCAGGGCCGCGCGCGCCGCGGCCCCGGCGCGCCGGGACACCGGCGTGCCGCCCTCGCCCCCCGCGGCCGCGCTCACGCCGGCCCCGGCACCCCGGGTGTCGGCCGGGCGCGCGACCCGGCGGCGGGAGTCACAGCAGGCTCTGCGGGGCGTCCGACCCGCGCGGGGTCAGCCCGCGCGTCAGCGGGCCGTGGGCCTCGGGCCGGTCGGCCGAGACGCCGTCGCCCGGCACCACGACCTCCTGGGCCGCCGCGACCTGCAGCTCCTGGCCGCCGACGTCGCCCACGACGGTGAGCTCGGCGTCCTCGGGCACGGACCGCTTGACCACCGCGAGGGCGACCGGGCCCAGCTCGTGGTGCCGCGCGACGGTCGTCACGGTGCCGACGGCGCGGCCCTCGCCGCCGCCGACGCGCACCTCGGCCCCCGCCTCGGGGACCACGTGCTGCGAGCCGTCGAGGTGCAGCAGCACGAGCCGGCGCGGCGGACGGCCGAGGTTGTGCACGCGTGCGACGGTCTCCTGCCCGCGGTAGCAGCCCTTGTGCAGGTGGACGGCGGTGCGCAGCCAGTCCAGCTCGTGCGGCACGCTGCGGTGGTCGACCTCGTGCGACAGGCGCGGGCGCCACGCTTCGACGCGCAGCGCCTCGGTGGCCCAGGTGCCGGCGAGCGTCCAGCCGGCGGCCTCCCGCTCGGCGACGGCGGCCTCCAGGTCGGCACGCGGCACGAGCACCAGCCGCCAGGGGCGGTCGAGCCCGGGGTGCTCCGTCTCGGGCGGGCCGTACCGGGTGCCGCCCTGCGCGACGCGCGGCCAGGTGTCCCACCAGGTCACGGGCTCGCCCTCGGCGCCCTCGGCGGCGACGGGCTCCCCCAGCGCGGCGTACTCGCCGGAGACGTCGTCGATCTCGACCCGCATCATGAACTTCATGCGCTCGAGCCAGGCGGCGAGCGGCGCGGCGTGGTCGCCCTCGGTGACCAGCCAGGTGGCCTCCCCGTCGTCGACGACGCCCGCGGCGTGCTCGACGTGCCCCTGCGGCGACAGGACGAACAGCTCGGTGGACGTGCGCGGCGCCAACGCCTGCACGTCCTGCGAGGTGATCGAGTGCAGCCAGGACAGCCGGTCGGGCCCGGCGACCCGCACGACGCCCAGGTGCGACTGGTCGACGACGGCGCCGCCGCGCGCGAGCGCGCGCTGCTCGGCCACCGGGTCGCCGTAGTGCCAGGCCACGCCCTCGTCGGCGCCCGTGGCGGGCACCGCGCCGTGGCGGTCGAGCAGGGGTGAGTCCATCGCGCGGCTCCTCAGTCGCTCTCGACGCGGTCGAGCTGGGCGGAGGCGTACGAGCCGAGCGGGTGGCCGAACGCCGCGAGCTCCTCGACCCACATGAGCCGGCCCTCGACCAGCCCGTACAGCCGCTTCGCCGCGGTGACCTCGGCGGCGGTGGAGGTACGGGCCACGAAGTCGGTGGCGAGGTCGACGCGGCCGTTGCCGACCACCCCCAGGAACAGGGACAGCCGGCCCGACGCGTCGGTGACGAGCACCTCGAGCGCGTGCCGGTCGTCCTCGAGGCCCTCGGGCCGGTCGCTGGACACACGCCAGTAGCCGGTCTCCGTCGACCAGACCGTGTCGGGCTCGTCCCCGGCCTCGTCCGTGCCCTCACCGTCGGCGGCCGCCGCGGAGCGCACGCGCAGCATGGACTCGAAGCGCAGGTATGGGCCGCCGTCGTGGTCGAAGACGAGGTCGTGCACGAACGGCGTCTCGTCGATGCCGGTGTACTCGATCACGCCCTCGCCCCGCCAGCGGCCCACGAGCCACGCGAGCGGGTACACCTCGGGCGCGAGGCCCTCGGGGAAGGCGAAGGGCATCAGCGCTGGCCCTGGAACAGCTTGTAGACGACGTATCCGGCGAACCAGAGGATCGTGACGGTCACGACCACCAGAAGACCGGTGAACACTGCCTCGAGAGCTTGGATCGACATGCCGCGATCCTACCCAGCCGACCCCGCCCGCACCCACCGCCGCGACCGCGCGCGGCGCCGGCTGGACGTCGCGCGGGAGGGCGTGAGTAAGGTCGCCGCTCATGAGCACCTCGCACACCGCCGCCCCCGCGCGCTCGCTCGTGATCAAGACCACGTCCGGGCTGGACCGTCCCGAGGCGGCGAACCAGGCCCTGACGGTCGCCGCGGCCGCCGTCGCCGCGGGCGCGGAGGTCAGCCTGTGGCTCACCGGGGAGTCGGCCTGGTTCGCGGCGCCGGGCCGGGTCGCGGAGCTGGAGCTGGAGCACGCGGCGCCCGCCGCCGACCTGCTCGCCGCCGTCCTCGCCGCCGGCTCCGTCACCCTCTGCACCCAGTGCGCGGCGCGGCGCGGCCTCGGGCCCGACGACGTCCTGCCGGGCGTGCGGATCGCGGGCGCGGCCGTCTTCGCCGAGGAGGTCCTGCGCCCCGGCGCGCAGGCGCTCGTCTACTGATCACACCGCGCGTCACACCGTGCGCGCCCGCGGTGTGAGGCCGACCACGCGACGGAAAGCCACTCCCGTCGACCGGGGCACGTGCCGTAGATTGAAGGTTGAAGCACCAACGTTGAAGCACCCCTGACGCCCTGCCCGGTCCGCCCGGCGCGGGGCGTGCCCCTCCCGAGGCCTCCCCCCGCCGCCACGACGGGCGCCGGCCCCCGACGTCGCGATCCCGGAGAACTTCTCATGACCTCGCCCACCCGGACCTGGAACGACCTCGTCATCCCGGCGGCGGGCACGTACGTGCTCGACGAGGCGCACAAGCGGCTCGGCTTCCTCGCGATGCACATGATGGTCAGCCCGGTGCGCGGCGAGTTCCCCGTGGGCACCGCCACGATCCACGTCGCCGAGGACCCCCACCTGTCGTCCGTGTCCGCGACGCTCGAGACCGCGACGATCACGACGCACAACCCCGACCGCGACACGCACCTGCGCAGCCCCGACTTCCTCGACGTCGAGAACTACCCGACGATCGAGTTCCGCAGCACGGGCCTCGAGTGGCGCGCCGAGGAGGACCCGATGTTCTCCTGGGCCCGCCTCAAGGGCCGCGCCCCCGGTCGGACCGCCGTGCCGCAGGCCAGCAAGGAACGCACCTCCGCGAAGTTCGTGATGCACGGCGACCTCACGATCCGCGGCATCACGCACCCGATCGCGCTGAACGCGGAGTTCGGCGGCGCCCGCCGCGACCCGTTCGGCAACGACATCTTCGGCTTCAACGCCTCCGCCGACTTCGAGCGCGAGAAGTACGGCCTCGTGTGGAACGTCGCGCTCGAGGCGGGTGGCGTGCTCGTCTCCAAGACCGTGCGCATCGAGCTGGCGGGCGAGGCCATCCGCCAGGCCCCGGCCGAGCCGGAGGCCTGACCGGCCCGTCGCCGGCCCCGTCACCGGTCAGCGTTCAGCGGTCGGTCAGGCGACCGCGATCACCAGTCGCCCGACGACGAACACGAGGATGCCGGCGACCGCGACGGGCGTCGTGACGGCCGCCAGCACCGCGCGGCGGCCGGTCAGCGCGGGCTGCCGCTCGAACAGCAGCCGCAGGACGGCGACCACCAGGCCGGTCACGACGCCGGAGACCAGGCCGCTGACCGGGTCGATCCCCGGGAGCACGGTCGCGACCGCGCCGGCCGCGACGCCGCCGAGCGCCACCCCGACCAGGGATCCGGCCCACCCGCGTGCCACCGGCGTCGCCGACACGGCCGACGCCACCGCCAGGCCCACCGCGCTCACCACGACGAGCGACGCGCCCGCCTCCGAGCGCCCCGCCGCCACCCAGCCCGAGCAGCAGACGGCGACGACCGCGCCGGTCACGGTGCCGCTCACCGACTCCACCAGGCGGGGCCGGCCGCCGCGGCGCAGCATCTCCGCGACGAACGCGAGCACCAGCGCCATGGCGAGCACCAGCGGCACGTTGCGCAGCACCGGCTCCCCCTTGGTGGCCCACGCGACGGCGACGGCGCCGAGGCCCGCCATCGCGACGACCACCGTCGTGCCGCCCTGCGCGGGCAGCCGCAGCAGCGGCGCCCACCCGGCCGCGAGGAGCACCACGAGCACCGCCGCGACACCGGTCAGGGGCAGGACGCCGTAGGCGTCGAGGGACGCGGCGGCCGCGACGACGGCGGAGAGGACGGCCGTCCAGACGGCACGGGTGGTCACGGTCACGACGACGAGTGTCGCAGACGGCGCGGCCACGACCTGCCCCGGGAGTCCTCGGCAGGACGACCCGCGACACAGTCCGGTCAACGGTTCTTCACGCGCCGGAAACATGGTTCAGGGCACACTGCGGGGACCGGACATCGTGCCGGGACGGCCGCGGTGTGACGGATACCGCGCCGCGGTACGTTGGCGGACGCACCTGTCGGACGCTGTCGAACGGACCGTCATACGACCGGGAGGAGGTGCCGGTGGCCGAGCTGCTGATCCTCACGCCCGCGTCGGGCGGCTCCGTCGAGGTGCTGCCCGCGCTGGGCCTGCTGAACCACCGTGTCCGGGTGCTGCCCATGGAGCCGTCCGCGCTGGTGGACGCGCCCGACTCCGACGTGGTGCTGCTCGACGCCCGCCGCGACCTGGTCGCCGCCCGCACCACCTGCAGGCTGCTGCACGCCACCGGCCTCACCGTGCCGCTGGTGCTCGTCCTCACCGAGGGCGGCCTGACCGTCGTCACGCACGAGTGGGGCGCCGACGACCTGCTGCTCGAGGGGGCGTCGCCGGCCGAGGTCGAGGCCCGGCTGCGGCTCGTCGTCGAGCGCTCGGCCCGCGGGCCCGTCGAGGACGGCCCGCAGGAGATCTCCGCCGGCGACCTCGCCATCGACGCGGGCGGCTACACCGCCCGGCTGCGGGGGCGGCCGATCGACCTCACCTACAAGGAGTTCGAGCTCCTCAAGTACCTGGTGCAGCACCCGGGCCGTGTCTTCACGCGGGCGCAGCTGCTGCAGGAGGTCTGGGGCTACGACTACTACGGCGGCACCCGCACCGTGGACGTGCACGTGCGGCGGCTGCGCGCCAAGCTCGGGCCGGAGCACGACCAGCTCATCGGCACCGTCCGCAACGTCGGCTACCGGTTCGACCCGCCCAAGGAGCCCCGCCCCTCCGACGACGCCGACGCCGCTGCCGACGGCGCCGACGGCAGCGCCGCGGTCGACGGCGCGACCGGGCGCGCCACGGCCCGCTGAACCTCGCTGCCCGCAGAACCTCGCTCGCGGACCTCGCCGGACGTGCGCCTTGCGCGCCGCCCCGGGCCGGGGCGCGACGCAGCGGGTAGGTTCGACCGGTGACCGCGATGTCGGACTCCAGCGATTTCTCCAGCGCCCTCGTGGGCGGGCCCTGGCGGCACGAGCTCGTGCCCGCCAACGGCGCGCGCTTCCACGTGGCGCTGGCCGGACCCGACCGGTCGAACGGCGGCCGCACCCCGCTCGTCCTCCTGCTGCACGGGTTCCCGCAGTTCTGGTGGGCGTGGCGCCACCAGGTCGAGCAGCTCGCCGACGCCGGGTACCGCGTGGCCGCCATGGACCTGCGGGGCGTCGGCGCGTCCGACAAGCCGCCGTCGGGCTACGACGTCCCCACCGGCACGCAGGACGTGGCCGGCGTGGTGCGCTCCCTCGGGCACGACCGGGCCGTCGTCGTCGGCCACGGCACCGGCGGCGTGACGGCGTGGGCGATGGCGCGGCTGCAGCCGGCGGTCACCGCGGGCGTGGCCGCCGTCTCGTCGCCGCACCCCGCGCGCCTGCACGTCTCGGGCCGGCGGCTGCTGACCTCGCTGGCGCGCCGCCAGCTCGCCGCCTACCAGCTGCCCACGCTGCCCGAACGGCGCCTCACCGACGGCGACCAGG
Source organism: Isoptericola sp. NPDC060185 (assembly GCF_042728595.1). Taxonomy (NCBI): domain Bacteria; kingdom Bacillati; phylum Actinomycetota; class Actinomycetes; order Micrococcales; family Promicromonosporaceae; genus Isoptericola; species Isoptericola sp. NPDC060185. The sequence continues at coordinate 12,790 of NZ_JBHWYY010000035.1, forward strand.
TGGCGCGCGTGCTGCGCGACGGCGCCGCGCGGCCGCTCGGCACCGAGGCCTACGACCTCTACCGCACCGTCATGCGGATCCCGTTCGCCGCGCACACCGTGATGGAGTCGCTGCGCTGGATGGTCCGCTCCACCCCGCGCCCGGACGGCCGGCGCTACCTGGCCGAGCTCCGGCAGCCCGTCGACGTCCCGGTGCTGCAGGTGCAGGGCGCGCTCGACGGCTTCATCGATCCCCGGTACGCCGACGTCGACGGGGCCGCGCTCGCCCGCGACTACCGGTACGAGCTCGTCGAGGGCGCCGGCCACTTCCTGCCCGAGGAGGCCCCCGACGAGGTCGGGAAGCTGCTCGCCGACTGGCTGCAGCACGCGCTCGCGCAGTCCCGCTGAGCCCAGGTCCGCCGAGTCCGGAGCCTCGGCACCCCTCGGTCCTCAGCCGCGCGGCCCCGGCTTGATCAGCTTCTGCGCGGCGACCGGGTCGGTCTCGCCGATGCCGAACGACGGGCACCACCGCGCCACCGGGCAGGCGCCGCACGCCGGCCGCCGCGCGTGGCAGCGCCGCCGCCCGTGCCACACGAGGTGGTGGCTGAGCATCGTCCAGTCCTTCTTCGGGAACAGCGCGCCCACCTCGTGCTCGACCTTGACCGGGTCCTCCTGGTCGGTCCAGCCGAACCGGCGGGCCAGACGGCCGAAGTGCGTGTCCACCGTGATCCCGGGAACCCCGAACGCGTTGCCCAGCACCACGTTCGCCGTCTTGCGACCCACGCCCGGCAGCGTCACCAGGTCGTCGAGCCGCCCCGGGACCTCGCCGTCGAACCGCTCGACCAGCGCCTGCCCCAGCCCGATGACGGACCGCGTCTTGGCGCGGAAGAAGCCCAGCGGCTTGAACAGCTCCTCCATCTCCGCGGTATCGGCGCCGGCGTACGCGGCGGCGTCCGGGTACCGCGCGAAGATCGCGGGCGTCGTCGCGTTGACCCGCACGTCCGTCGTCTGCGCGGACAGCACCGTCGCGACCAGCAGCTCGAGCGGCGTCGTGAAGTCCAGCTCCGCGCGCGCGTCCGGGTAGGTGACGGCGAGCTCGCGGTCGATGCGGCGCGCGCGCCGCACCAGCGCGACGCGCGACTCCCCCGTGGGCGTCTCGTCGGATGTCGTGGTGGAGCGCGTCGTCGGCACGTGCCGAGCCTATAGACGGCCTCCGACACCGCACCCCGGCGCTTCGCCGCGCCGCGATTTGGTCCCGTGAGGCAGACTGAGAACCGGAACACACCCTCTTGACACCATATGGACGACCGGCCCCGCACCGGGAAGGACGCCCCCGAACCACGTGAGGAATCCTGTGGACGACACCGTCGTGCTCTCCGCCCCCCTCTTCGCGGACATGGACACCGAGGAGACGAAGGCGCTCTTCGAGTCCATGATCCCTGTCGAGCTGACCCGTGGGGACGTCCTCTTCCGCGAGGGCGAGCCCGGCGACCGGCTCTACGTCATCGCGCAGGGCAAGATCAAGCTCGGCCGCCGGTCGAGCGACGGCCGGGAGAACCTGCTGTCGATCCTCGGCCCCGGCGAGATGTTCGGCGAGCTGTCGCTGTTCGACCCGGGCCCCCGCACCGCCACGGCGTCGTCCGTCTCCGACGCCCTCGTCTACGAGCTGCGTCACCACGCCCTCGTGCAGTGGATCGCCGCGCACCCCAGCGTCGCCACGACGCTGCTGGGCGCGCTGGCCCGCCGCCTGCGCCGCACCAACGAGACGCTGGCCGACCTCGTCTTCTCCGACGTGCCCGGTCGCGTCGCCAAGGCGCTGCTCGACCTCTCCGCCCGCTTCGGCGAGCCCAACGACGACGGCATCCGCGTGGCGCACGACCTCACGCAGGAGGAGCTCGCCCAGCTCGTCGGCGCCTCCCGCGAGACGGTCAACAAGGCCCTGGCGGACTTCGCCACCCGCGGCTGGGTGCGCCGCGAGGGCCGCGCCGTCGTCCTCCTCGACATCGACCGTCTGGAGCGCCGCGCCCGGTAGCGCCTCGCCGGGTCACGGTGCCGGCCGCAGACGGAAGGGGCGTTCTTCGCCCGGTCGCGTTCACGCGCCCCAGGGGGCGCTCCACTTCGGGAACTTCTACGACCGGGCGAAGAACGCCCCTTCCGTCTGCTCCGCTCTCAGGTGGCGGCCAGGAGCACGGCCTCGACGATCAGCCCTCGAGCTCGACGATCAGCTCGACCTCGACCGGGGCGTCGAGCGGGAGGACCGCGACGCCGACGGCGCTGCGCGCGTGGATGCCCGCGTCGCCGAAGATCTCGCCGAGGACGTTCGAGGCGCCGTTGATGACGCCCGGCTGGCCGGTGAACGACGGGTCCGAGGCGACGAAGCCGGTGACCTTGACGATCCGCGCGCCGTCGAGCGTGCCGGTGAGGGACCGCACGGCCGCGAGGCCGTTGAGCGCGCAGGTGCGCGCGAGGTCCTGAGCCTGTTCCGGGGTGACGCCCGCGCCGACCTTGCCGGTCAGCGGGAGCGCACCGTCGACGAAGGGCAGCTGGCCCGCGGTGTAGACGTAGCGGCCGGAGCGGACGGCGGGGACGTAGCTCGCGACGGGCGCGGCGACGTCGGGCAGGGAGATGCCGAGCTCCGCGAGGCGGGCCTCGGGCGAGGTGGCGCTCATCACTGGCCGCCGGAGGGGCGCTTGAGGTACGCCACCAGGTTGGTGCTGTCGGGGCCGGGGACGACCTGGACGAGCTCCCAGCCGTCGGCACCCCATTGGTCGAGGATCGCCTTGGTGTTGTGGATCAGCAGGGGGATGGTCGCGTACTCCCACGTGGTAGCCATGGCGCGATCGTAACCAGCGACCGCCGGTGCCGCCGTCCCCTCGCTCCCACGACGGGTCCACACGATCTGCACAGCGGGACGCCCGTCGCGGCCGTGCCGCCTCAGGCCCACCCCGTACCCTGGTGGGCATGGCCAAATCCGACCCCCGTCGCATCACGCGCACGATGCCGGCGACCCAGCTCGTCGCCCTCCTGCTCGCGTTCGTCCTCGCGGCCGGTGTCGGCGGCGTGCTCGCCGCCGGGCTGGTCATCCCGCTCGTCGCCGGGGCCAACGTGGCCGCGGACAGCACCGTCGCGATCTACGACGAGGTGCCCGCCGAGCTGGAGCCGCGGCCGATGTCGCAGCAGTCGCGCATCTACGCGGCCGACGGGAAGCTGCTGGCCACGTTCTACGCGCAGAACCGCATCGTCGTCCCGCTGGACGAGATCTCGGACACGATGCAGCACGCCGTGATCGCCATCGAGGACGAGCGCTTCTACGAGCACGGCGGCATCGACGTGCAGGGCATGACGCGCGCGATGGCGAACAACGTCGCCGGGCACGCCACGCAGGGTGCGTCGACGCTGACGCAGCAGTACGTGAAGAACATGCTCATCGACCAGGCGCTGCAGGACGGCGACAAGTTCGCCGTCATCCAGGCCAGCGAGGACTCGATCTCCCGCAAGCTCACCGAGGCGAAGATGGCCATCTCCCTCGAGAAGACGATGAGCAAGGACGAGATCCTCCAGGGCTACCTCAACGCCGCCCAGTTCGGCTCGCGCAGCATCTACGGCGTCGAGGCCGCGGCCCGTTACTACTTCAACAAGCACGCCTCCGAGCTGAACGTCGTCGAGGCGGCCACGATCGCGGGCATCACGAAGTCGCCGAGCCGCTTCGACCCGACGGTGAACCGCAAGGACGCCAAGGAGCGCCGCGACCTGGTGCTGCAGAAGATGTGGAGCCTCGGGTACATCTCCACGCAGGAGCGCGACGAGGCGCTGGCCACCAAGGTCAAGGACACCCTCGACGTGAACCCCACGGAGATCGGGTGCAGCGCCGCGGGCGACGCCGCGTTCTTCTGCGACTACGTCACCAAGGAGATCGTCACCAACAAGGCGTTCGGCAAGACGAAGGCCGAGCGGCAGCAGCTGCTGTACCGGGGCGGCCTCGAGATCCACACCACGCTGGACCCGAAGAAGCAGAAGGCCGCGCAGAAGGCCGTGAGCGACGCGGTCCCCGCCGACGACTCGAGCGGCCTGCAGTCCGCCATCGCCTCGGTGGAGCCCGGCACCGGCAAGATCATCGCGATGGCGCAGAACATCCCGTACACGCCGTCAGCGGGCGGGAAGAACACGACGCGCGTGAACTACTCGGCCGACGCGAACCACGGCGCGTCCGGCGGCTTCCAGGTCGGGTCGAACTTCAAGCCGATCGTGCTCGCCGAGTGGCTGAAGGAGGGCCACACGCTGTCCGAGCGGGTCAACGCGACCAAGGTCGCGCGGCTGCCCGGTGACTTCCAGACGCCGTGCATCGGCCGGCTCGGCGGCACGGCCTGGGCCCCGGCGAACTCCGAGGGCGTCGAGGTCGGGTACATCTCCGCCCTCGAGGCGACCTACAAGTCCATCAACACCGCGTTCGCGGCGATGGGCTACCAGCTCAACCTCTGCGACCTGCGCAGCACCGCCTGGGACATGGGCTTCCGGCCGACCAACTCCAAGGAGGGCAAGGTCACCAAGCCGACCGAGAAGAGCATCGACATCTTCGCGCCGATGCTCATCGGCACGCAGGAGTCGTCGCCGCTGAACATGGCCGCGATGTACGCGACGCTCGCCTCGGGCGGCACGTACTGCTCGCCGGTCGCCATCACGTCCGTCTCGGGCCCCGGCGGCAAGGACTACAAGGTCCCGAGCGCGCACTGCGACAAGAACGCCCTCCCGGAGAACGTCGCCAACACCGTGGTGTACGCGATGGAGAAGGTCTTCTCCAGCAGCGGTACGGCGGCAGGGCTCGGCGGCGGCCTGTCCGACGGGCGCCCCGTGGCCGGCAAGACCGGAACCTCGCAGCTGTCCTCGCAGACGTGGTTCACGGGCTTCACGCCCAACCTCTCCACGTCCGTCTGGGTGGGCAACGCCGACAAGCCGAACGAGGACCACTACCACGGCCCGATCTACGTGAACGGGACGGGCTACCCGCACCTCTTCGGCTCGAGCGTCGCGGCCCCCGCGTGGAAGGCCTACATGGACCAGGCCGTCGCCGACCTGCCGGTCGAGGACTTCGGCGCCGCGGACCCGAAGCTGGTCGGCGTGACCGCTCCCCCGCCCTCGACGTCGGACGACGGCGGCGACTCCGGGGACGACGGCGACAACGGCGGCGACCACGGCGACTCCGGTGGCGACAACGGGGACAAGGGCGGCGACAAGGGCGGCAACGACCGCGGCGGCAACGGCAAGGGCAACAGCGGCCGCGCCGACGCGAACACCGCCTGGAACGAGATCACCGACGCGCTCGCCGACGAGTGGGGCAAGAACTGACCGCGGTGAGCGGCTGGCAGGTGGCGGGCGGCGTCGCCGCGGCCGGGATCGCGGGCCTGGCGTACGCCCACGTGGAGACGAAGCTCTTCACGGTGCGCCGGCACACCGTGCCCGTGCTGCCCGCGGGCCAGCCCGACCTGCGCGTGCTGCACGTGTCGGACCTGCACCTCACGCCGTCGCAGAACCGCAAGGTGGCGTGGGTGCGGTCGCTGGCCGCGCTCGAGCCGCACCTCGTGGTGAACACCGGCGACAACATGGCGCACCGGGACTCCCTGGGGCCGCTGCTGGACGCGCTGTCGCCGCTGCTCACCACCGCGGCGGGCGCGTTCGTCATGGGCTCGAACGACTACTACGCCCCCGTGCCGAAGAACCCCGCGCGCTACCTCAAGCGCGACACCCGGGTGGCGCACACGCGCCCCGCCGAGCTCCCCTTTGAGGAGCTCGCCGACGCGATGCGCGCCGCGGGGTGGAAGGACCTCGGCAACCGGCGGGACGTCGTCGAGGCCGACGGCCGCCTCCTGTCCCTCGTGGGCGTGGACGACCCGCACCTCGACCGCGACGAGTTCCCCGCCCCCGCGCCGGCCGAGGGGGACGACGCCGTGCTGCACCTGGGCGTCACGCACGCCCCGTACCGTCGCGTGCTGGACCGCATGCACGCGGACGGCGCGGACGTCGTCCTCGCCGGTCACACGCACGGCGGGCAGCTGCGGCTGCCCGGCATCGGCGCCCTCGTCACGAACTGCGACATCGACCGCCGACGGGCCAGCGGCCTGCACGGCTGGCCCGGCCCGCGGCCCGACGAGACGGGCGGACGGGGCTCCGCCTGGCTGCACGTGTCGGCCGGCGCGGGCACCTCGCCGTACGCCCCCGTACGCTTCGCGTGCCGCCCCGAGGCGACGTTGCTCACGTTCACCGCCCGGTAGGCGGATCTCGTTTTCGTCCAGGCCCGATCGTCGGCTATTCTGGGCAGGCTTCCGCAGGAGGGCTTCGGTTCTCCGTGCGTGGGCGAGTCCTTCGGGGTGTGGCGCAGCTTGGTAGCGCGCTTCGTTCGGGACGAAGAGGTCGCAGGTTCAAATCCTGTCACCCCGACCAGCCGAGAGGCCCTCTGACCAGCGGAAACGCTGGACGGAGGGCCTCTTGCCTTGCCCACGGGGGGCGCCGGAACGGTCACAGAGGGGCGCCCGGTGTGCACCACGACGTGTCCTGGTCGTCGCCCGTGCGGGCATGGTGCCACCGGACGAGGATCGAGGTACGAGCGCAGCTCGCACTCCACGTCCGAAGGAGACACGTCGTGAGCGGTCCAGAGAACACCGATCCCACCGAACCGACGAGCCCCGGGGCTCCCGCGCACCCCGGCAGACGTCGCGCCGGCGACCCCGTCGACGAGCCCAAGAGCCCTGGCCCGCCGGCCCGACGAAACCTCACGTCCCGCGGACGACACCCCTGACGAGCCCAAGAGCCCCGGCCCGCCGCCGGGATCGATCCCCCGGCACTCGGCCTAGGCGGTCGTCCCGCACCGCCCGTCGCAGAGCCGGGCGTGTCAGAGCACGACGCCGCAACCCCTCAGCGACGGGCCGCGAGGTAGCGCAGCACCGCCATGACGCGACGGTCCGCGTCGTCGTCCGGGGCGAGGCCGAGCTTCGCGAAGATGGACCGGATGTGCTTGTGCACGGCTCCGGGCGAGACGACGAGGCGGGCCGCGATCGCGGCGTTCCCCTTGCCCTCGGCCATGAGGCCGAGCACCTCGAGCTCTCGCGGCGTCAGGGGCGCGAGCGGGTCGGCGCGGGAGCGCTGCACGAGCAGCTGCGCGATCACCTCCGGGTCGACGGCGGTGCCCCCGGCGGCGACCTGGGCGAAGCACTCGAGGAAGTCGTCGACACGGCCGACGCGCTCCTTCAGCAGGTAGCCGAGGCCGCCCGAACTGGCCTGGAAGAGCTCAGTGGCGAAGGCCTGCTCGACGTAGGCGGACAGCACGACGAGGCCGATGCCCGGCTGCAGGCCGCGGGCGGCGACGGCCGCCCGGATGCCCTCGTCGGTGTGCGAGGGGGGCATGCGCACGTCGAGGACGGCGACGTCGACGTGGCGGCCGGACGCGACCTCGTCGCGCAGCGCCGCGAGGAACGACTCCCCGTCGCCGACGGCGGCGACGACCTCGTGCCCCTCGCCGGCGAGGAGCATGGCGAGCCCCTCCCTCAGCAGGGTGTCGTCCTCGGCGATCAGGACGCGCACGGCACCTCCACCTCCAGCCGCGTCGGGCCGCCCTCGGGGCTGCTGATCCGCAGGGTGCCGTCGAGCGCACCGACGCGCGCGGCGATGCCGCGCAGTCCCGTGCCGGGCGTCGTCGGCCCGCCCCCGCCGGCCGCGTCCGTCCCGGTGCGGGCCTCCGCGCCGCCCACACCGTCGTCCTCGATCACCAGGCGCGCCACGGACGCGCCACGGTCCGAGACGACCCTGAGGTCGAACGCGCACGACGTGGCCGAGGCGTGCCGCACGACGTTCGCGAGGCCCTCGGCGGCGACCTGGTACAGGGCGGACTCGACGGCCGCGGGCAGCGGCGTCGGCAGGTCGCACACGACCTGGCACGGGACGTCCGACGCCGCGGCCAGCCCGGCGAGCGCGCCCTCGATCCCGCGCTCGGCGAGGACGGGCGGCCGCAGGTCGCGGACCACGGTGCGCAGCTGCTGCAGGGCGTCCTCGGCCGCGGACTGGGCGGCGACGAGCGCCTCGAGGGCAGGCCCCACCTCCGGGCCCGGGGCCAGCGCCGCCGTGCGCCGCTGCGCCAGGCCGAGCATGACGCTCACGCCGACGACCCGGCTCTGGACGCCGTCGTGCAGCGCCCGCTCGATGCGCTCGAGCTCGGCCGCGTGCGCGGCCAGCGCGTCGGCCCGCGTGCGCGTGAGCTCCGCGACGCGGAGGGAGGCGTCGACCGAGGGCGCGGGCGCGAGGAGCGACGTCGCGAGCCGCACCTGGAGCGCGGCCACGCCGGGCGTCACCGCGACCACCGCGACGGACCAGGCGATCCCGCTCGCGAGCACCGCGAGCGCCCCGCCCCAGGTCGTGACGGGCTGGCCCAGCGCCGTGCCGGCCTCGCCGGCGGGGACCGTGCGCCACCACAGCACGAAGCTCACCTCCCGCAGCGCGAGGACGACCATGACGAGCGTCAGGATGCTGAGCAGCAGCCCGACCGTCCCGTGCAGCACGCACCAGGCGAGGTCGCGCCGCGTCGCCGGGTCCCGGACGACCGACGCGCGGGCACCGGCCTCGGACCGCGGGGTGCCCGTCCGGGCCAGGCCGTACGGCGCCGGGACGAGCACCCCCGCGCGCGCCATGCGGGACCGTTCGATGGTGCTCACACGGCGCAGCAGGGCGGCCGCGGCCGGCCAGGCGAGGTACCCGATGCCGATCAGGGACGTCACGAGGACCGGCACGACGAGGAGCGTGGCGCCGAAGGCCAGCACGTTCGTGACCAGCCCGCCGCCCAGGAGCTCGACGGCAGGCAGCAGCCGCCCTGCCGCCCTGGTCCACGGTGTCGTGTCGCGCCGCACGAAGCCCTCGTCTCTCTCCCGCCACACGGTAGGCGAACACCTCCGCCGGGACGGCCTGGAGCGGCAGAAGGTAGCGCCTGCACCACCACGAAGAGTGCATCGCGCGGGATGGGTCCGCGACTCCGCGCTGCCTAGCGTCGTCCTCGACGGCGCACCGTGCGACCGTCCCGAGGAGGTCACGATGCACGAAGGCGTCGACCGCGGGCACGACAACCCGCAGACAGGACTACGGCTCGCCGCGTGGACGGCGCTGGTCGTCGGGGTGCTGATCAACCTCACGATCGCGTTCCTCCGGGTGGTGCCGCAGGTGATCGCCGAGGTGCCCCGGCTCCAGGAGCTGACCGCCTGGTGGCCGGACCTGCCCACCGTGCCGGGACCGCCGCTGCTGCTGCAGCTCGCGTCGGGCATCCCGGCGGTGCTCGCGGCCGGTTACCTCGTCTGGGACCGAGCAAGACGCCGCAGCGCGCGGCGGTGAGGTCGTGCCGGTGCGGTCGTGTCGGTGCCCGCCACCAGGATCGGGGCATGACGATCACCGTTGACGAGCTTCGCGAGCTCTTCCTCGCGGCCTGGGGGCCGGACACCTGCTACCCGCACATGAAGGACGAGTGGGACCCGGCCACGCCCTCCCGCGACCAGTGCGGGATGACGGCGCTGGTCGTGCAGGACATCCTCGGAGGCGACCTCGTCCTCGCCGAGGTGCACGTGGACGGCGCGCAGATCGGGCACCACTACTGGAACAGGCTGCCGGACGGCTCGGACGTGGACCTGACCGGGGACCAGTTCCGCCCGGAGGAGACGGTGGTCGGCGGGCAGGTCGTCGTCCGTCCGCCCGACGCCCCCCGGTACCACCGGGAGCAGTACGAGCTCCTGCGCCGGCGCGTCCTCGACTCCCTGCCCCCGGACGCCGTGCCCGGGCCGGAACCCGCTGACGTCACCCCGTGACGACGGCGGCGCGGGCGGCCGAGGCGGTGGCGTCGTCGCAGGCGAACACGCCGGTGCCGGTGACCGGGTGCCGCTGTCCCCGGTCGCCGGTGAACTCGCCGCCCGCCTCCGTGACGATCAGCGACAGCGGCGCGTAGTCCCACACCTTGCCGCCCACCTGGACCGCGAGGTCGAGCTCGCCGGCCGCGACGAGCAGCGCGCCGTGCGCCCGCCACCCCGACGGGTCGACGGACGGCTCGACGGCGGGCACCAGCCGGTCGACGTCGGCCCGGTACGGAGCCGGCACCATCGCGACCGGCGGCAGCACCGCGGTGCGCGCCTCCCCGAGGGACCGCGGCGGCTCGGCGACGCGGAGGCGCCGTTCCCGGACCACGGTCCCGCCGGCGACGTCCGCGACGAAGGCCCCCCGACCTCGTGCCGCGTACCAGACCTGGTGCTGCGCGGGCACGATCGCGACGCCGACGGTCACCTCGCCGTCCTCCTCGAGCGCGACCAGCGTCTGCCACCGGTCGTCGCCCTCGACGAAGACGAGCGTCCCGTCGATACCGTCGAGGATCCACCGGCGCCGGCCGGACCCCAGCTCGCCCGTCTCCTCGCCGAGGAACGCGTCGTCGGGCCGCTCGGCGAGGAGCACGCGACGCACCTCCTCCTCGACCTCGAGGTCGGCCCGGGTCACCACCGACCGGTCGAGCTTGTGCTCGACCGCGAGGTCCTGCACGTGCGCGAAGAACTCCAGGCCGAGCGCGGCGCCGGAGAGCGCCGCCCGCAGCGCCAGGTCGAGGTCGTCGGATCGCATGGCCGCATGATCCTCCGCGCCCGCGTGCGACGCCGGTGGGCTACACCACGTGAGACGCCGCGCAGGAAACCTGTGTTGCACCTGAGCGCCTCCGGACCATGCAGGGGTATGACGAAGAAGATGAGCCCGTGACGCCGGGCCCCGAGGACGTGTTCAGCGAGGTGTTCCGCAGCACGTATCCCGACGTGCTCGGCTACCTCCGACGCCGCGTCGAGCACCAGGTCGCCGAGGACCTCGCCGCCGAGGTGTTCACCATCGCGTGGGACCGGTGGGACAGCGTGCCGCGCGAGGTGCGCCCGTGGCTGTTCGGTGTGGCGCGCAACCTGCTCGCGGACGACCGCCGGCGACAGGGCCGCCGTCGCCGCCTCGAGCTGCGCGCCGCCGCCGAGCACCCGCTGCCCGAGGACGACGTCGCGTCCGCCGCCGCGTCCATGGACCTGCGGCTCGCCTGGGGGCGGCTGGGCGACGCCGACCGCGAGGTCCTCGCCCTCGTCACCTGGGACGGGCTCACCGGGCGGGAGGCGGCGCAGGTGCTCGGCTGCACGCGCGCCGCGTTCTCCGTCCGTCTCACCCGCGCCCGACGCCGCCTCCGCGGCTTCGTCGGCGACGTCGACGCCGGCCCCGCCGCGTCCGTGCCGCACCCGTCCCCCGCACCACGCCCCGCGCACGCCGTCGCCCCCGGAGGCAAGCCGTGAACACCCAGCTGACGTCCGACCCCGTCCTCCGCATGCTCGCCGAGGCCGACCCCGTGCCCGGCACGCCCACCCTCACCGACGCCGAGGCGATCCGGGCCGAGGCCCTCCTCCAGCGCATCACGGCCGCCCCGCCACGGACCGGCGGGGTGCCCACGGTCCGCCGCGGCACGACGTCCCGGCGGCGTCTCGGCGTCCGGCTCGCCGCCGCCGCGGCCGCCGTGGCGGCCGTCGTCACGGCGGGGGTGCTCACCACCACGCCCGCGTCGTCGGCCGAGGCGGTGCTCCTGGAGACCGCGGCCGCCGCGGCGCAGCAGCCGGCGGTCGGCCCCGGCCAGTACTGGTACTCGCGCCAGGAGACGGCGGACGAGCGCGGCGTCTTCACGAGGGAGATCTGGCTGTCCCCCGACGGCGGCGTCATGCGCGACGGGTCGTCCACCGACGAGGACGGCACCGTGCTCGTCGAGGACCTGGTTTCGGGCGGCGCCCCGATGTACGGCGACGGGGTGTCCCTGACCTGGGACGAGCTCCAGAACCTGCCGACCGACGCCACGGAGCTGCGGCACGACCTCCTCGACCGCATCCCCCCGTCCGGCTACGGCAGCGAGCACGACCTGTGGGTGCAGGCCATCAGCCTGCTGGGCAGCAGCCCCACGCCGCCCGCCGTGCGCCGCGCCCTGTGGGAGGTCGCGGCGACGATCCCGGACGTCGAGCTGGTCGGGCGGGCCACCACCGCCTCCGGCCGGCGCGGCACCGCCATCGAGCGCGACGCGTCCGACGAGGGGATGGGACACGAGGTGATCGTCCTGGACCCGGCGGACGGCAGCATGCTCGAGCACCGCTGGCTCGACGGCGACGGCGACCAGCTCATGCGCGACACCCTGCTGGAGCAGGGCGTCCGGGACTCCGCACCCGCGGCCGACCCGCCGCTGTGCGGGCCGGGATCCGTGCCCGAGAGGAGCTGCTGAGCCCGGCTCCGACCGCGACGGTGCGGCGCCGCCCAGCGGCACCGCACCGTCGCCGCAGTGTCCGTGCGCGGGTCGGGGGTGACGTGTCGGGAGAAGCCTGGGCCGCGCGGGTCGGGGCGCAGCCGCACCTGGGCGGGGGCTGGCGCTCCGGGCACCGGTCCGCCAGGATCGTCGCGTGATCGACGCCGAGGGCACACGTCGCAGGGCCGGCCTCGTCGCGAAGATGCTGGGCCTCATCGCGCTCTTGGCGGTCGTGGCCGCTGTCGCGACCGTCATCATCGTGGACAGAGCGGTGAACGGCCCCCTGCGCGTCGCGGCCGGCGCCTTCGTCGCGGACGACGGCGACGCTCTGGCCGCGGAGCTCGGGGAGCGGATCGCGATCGGGATCGCCGACGACATCGAGCCGTCCTACGACGAACCCGCGGACGCCGCCACGATCGTCCAGCGGCGTGCCGTGGTGTCGCCCCGGCTGCCGGAGGACGAGGTCGGTGTGACCTTCTCGGTCGTCCCCCTGGCGTGGGAAGGGGCCTCTGGCGACCGTGACGGAGCGCTGATCGACGTCGCCGTCTCGGTGGAGGTGGCGCAGATCGACAGCGTCATGGGCGACGCGGGTCGCGACTCGGGCAGCTCGACGTCGTGCTGGCGGTTCGCCGTCCGGGCCCCCGACCCGGACGACGTCGCCGACTACGACGAGGTCGAGTGCCCGACCGACCTGTCGCCTGCTCAACCCTTGCCGACGACGCCACCGTCCCTCGACGTCAGAGCGAGCGACGAGGCACGGCGCGTGCTGGACGAGCTCCCCGACGGCGCGAGCCCAGAAGACGCGGAGGCGGCTCTCCGAGCGGTCTTCCCCGGAGTCGACGTCATCCGGGCGGATCGTGCGAAGGACGAGCTCGTCGCAGCCGTGGGCGTCACGGAGGCGCGCGACTGCATCGTGGCGGTGCGGCCGGACGGCGGACCTACGTGGCGGTTCACCGACTTCGACCGGATCCTCCTGGAGCCCGGAGAGCTGGGCTGCACACCGGGCCTCTACACGGCTCCCGTCACCACCCACTAGCCACCCGTCCGACCGTTCTGTCCTCTATCCTCTGTTTGACCGGTTCGGTCGCCCATCCGCTCGAGTCAGGGGATCCCGCATGCGCCAGCCATCCACCGTCCTGGTCGTCGGGGGCGGGATCGCCGGGAGCGCCACCGCCGTGCTGCTGCGGCGCGCGGGGATCGACGTCGAGCTGGTCGAGGCGCGACGCGCGACCGCCGCCGGTTCCGGCATCACGCTGCAGGGCAACGCGCTGCGGGCGCTGCGCGAGGTCGGCGTCTGGGACGACGTCCTGGCGTCGGGGTGCGGCTTCGACACCACCGGGATCACCACCCCGGACGGCACGGTGCTGTTCGAGGAGCAGAGCGTGCGGGCCGGCGGCGACGACCTGCCCGCGACGTTCGGCACCGAGCGCCCGCGCCTGCAGCGGGTCCTCGCGGACGCGGTGCGGTCCGGCGGGGCACGGGTGCGCGAGGGCGTGCGCGCGCACGTGCTCGACCAGGACGCCGACGGGGTCCTCGTGCGGCTCGACGGCGACGACGGGACCACCGAGGAGCGCCGGTTCGCCCTCGTCGTCGCGGCCGACGGCGTGGGCTCGCGCACCCGGGCGGCGGTCGGCATCCCCGACGTCCCCGAGCCGACGGGCATGGCGGTGTGGCGCGCCGTCGCCCCGCGCCCGGACGGGCTGGACCGCACGGACCTTGCCTACGGCGGGCCCGCCTACATCGCGGGCTACTGCCCCACCGGGCCCTCGTCGATCTACGCGTACCTGGTGACGGACCCGGGCGCCCTGCCCGCTCCCGAGGAGGCGCTCGCGCACGTGCGCGGCCTCGCCGGCGCGTACGGCGGCCACTGGCCGGCGATCACCGCCACCCTCACCGACCCGGCAGCCGTGAACTACAGCGAGTTCTCGCGCCTCGTCGTGGACGGCGCCTGGCACCGCGGGCGGGTGGTCCTCGTGGGCGACGCGGCGCACTGCTGCCCGCCCACCCTCGCCCAGGGTGCGGCGCTGGGCCTGGAGGACGCCACGGTGCTCGCGGAGCTCCTCGCCGGCTCCGACACCTGGGACGACGCGCTCCTCGACGCCTACGCCGCGCGCCGCGCCCCCCGCGTGCGGGCGGTGGTCGACGCCTCCGTCCAGCTCGGGCAGTGGCTGCTGGACGGGGTCCGCGACGCGGACGTCCCGGGGCTCATGGCGCGCACGATGGCGACGGTCCGCGAGCTGCCCTGACCTCGCCCGGGCGGACGGTCGCCAGCATCCCCGAACTGTGGAAATGTCGGGGTCGAGCCCTCGTCACCGCCGGTCAGGAGTCACCATGCCCGAGTCGTCCACCGCACCCCTGCTCGTCGTCGGAGGGGGCCTGGCCGCCGCCCGGGCCGTCGAGGCCGTGCGCGAGCAGGACGGCGACGTCGACCTCGTCGTCGTCACCTCGGAGGGGCACCGCCCGTACGAGCGCCCGCCGCTGTCGAAGGACTACCTGCGGGGGCAGGCCGAGGCCGACGTCATCTACCCCCTGAAGGCGGGGTGGTGGGACGACCACGCGATCGACCTGCGCACGCTCACCACCGTCGTCGACCTCTCCCCCGCCGACCACGAGGTGACGTTCGCCGACGGCTCGACGCTCGGCTACTCCCGCCTCCTGCTCGCGACCGGCTCCACGCCCCGCGCGCTGCAGGTGCCGGGGCGCAGCCTCATCGGCGTGCACACGCTGCGGACGGTGGACGACGCCGACCTGCTCGCCGGGATCCTCCTGCCGGCGTCGCTCGAGGGCGAGGGCAAGGTCGTCGTGGTCGGCGACGGCTGGATCGGCACCGAGGTCGCCGCCTCCGCCCGGATGCTGGGGCTGGACGTGTGCCTCGTCGGCCAGCTGGAGCACCCCCTGCAGGCGCCGCTCGGCGCGGAGCTCGGGTCCCTGTACGGGCGCCTGCACGAGGAGCGCGGGGTGCTGCGGCACCGCGGCGACGTGGTCGCCTTCACCGGCGAGTCCGGCCGGGTGAACGGCGTCGAGCTGGCGGACGGCACGCACCTCGAGGCCGACCTCGTGGTGATGGGCGTCGGGGTCACGCCGAACGTCGGCATCGCGTCGGCCGCCGGCCTGGAGCTCCGGAGCCGCGAGCTCGGCGGCGGCATCGTCGTCGACGGCTCCCTGCGGACGTCGGCGCCCGACGTCTTCGCCGCGGGCGACATCGCGTCCGTGCCGTCGCCGCACTACGGCCGCCCGCTGCGCGTGGAGCACTGGGCCGTGGCGCAGGACACCGGCGCGCACGCCGGCCGCGCCATGCTCGGCGACGACGCCGCCTACGACGTCCTGCCGTACTTCTTCAGCGACCAGTACGACGTGGGCATGGAGTACAAGGGGTTCGTCGACCCGCGCGCCGACGACACCGAGGTGGTGCTCAGCGGTTCGGCCGAGAACCGTGAGCTCGTCGCGTTCTGGCTGCGCGACGGCGAGGTGCAGGCCGGCATGGCCGTCAACGTGTGGGACCGCATGGACGACGTCGAGGAGCTCATCCGGTCGCGGCGGAAGGTGCCGCGCGCCGAGCTGGAGGCGTTCGCGGGCTGACCCTCCCGCGCATCTGCACAGGCTGCGCCCAGGTCCGCCCGGCTGCTCTGGCAGGCTCCCGTCGTGACCCGACGACGCACGTCCGCCCTGGTGGCGGCGGCCCTCCTGCTGACCGGCCTCGCGACGCTGCTCGCCGTCTGGCGGCCCTGGGACCCGGTGCCCGACGAGCTGCGCGCCGCCGAGCGGCAGATCGAGCGCGTGCCGGGCGTCGTCGACGCGACAGCGGACTACGCGGTCGCCGGGTCGGCCCACCTGGGGGTCGTCGTGGCCCGCTCCACGATGACGGTGCGGCTCGACGACGCGCTCGACGCCGACGAGGCCGGACGCGCCGCCGGCAAGGCCGCCGGCGTCGTCGAGGACGTCGCCGTCCCCGGCACGGAGCTGGCGACGTCGCTCGAGGTCGAGGTCGGGAAGCCCCGGTCCTTCGGCGGCCTCCCGGTCCCGCCCGTGTCGGTGTCGGTGCCCGTCCGGGACGAGATCCAGGGCGGCACCGCCGCGAGCCTGTCCGAGGACGCGGCCCCCGGGGCGGCCCGTCGGGCCACGGACGCCGTCGCCTCCGCCGTGACCCTGCGGGACGGGGGCGCGGTGCGGGTCGGCACGGCGACCGCCGACGCGGCCGACGCCGACGGCCTGCCCGGCCTGGCCAGCCTCGCGGCGCGCGAGTCCCTCCCGGTGTCGCTGGGGACGGCCGACGGGACGGTGACGTACGACTCCTACGGCGCGGTGCCCGACGTCGCCGCGGTCGGGCTCGCCGCGCGCACCTCGGGCCGCGGCGGCGTCGCGCACACCGCCTTCGCCGCGTCGACGGCGCCCCGGCTGACCGTGGCCCTCGCCGTGCCCACGTCGTCACCCGAGGCCCGGGAGCTCGTGCGCTGGCTGGAGGACCCGGCCCGCGCGTCCGGGCTGGCCGGTCCCGTGGCCTACTCGCTGGCCGAGCCGGGGTACGCGACCATGCTCGACGGCTGGGTGGGGGACGCCGCACCGCCGAAGCCCGCGGAGCACGCCACGCCCGTGCCCGGCGACGTCGTCCCGTGGCCGGCGGACGACCGCGCCCCGGGCTGCACGGCGGACGACCTGCGCCTCACGCTCGGCCCGCCGGACGCCGCCGCCGGCAGCCGGTACCTTGCCGTGCACGCCGAGAACGTGTCCGGCCGGCCGTGCGCGCTCGACGGCGTCCCCGACCTGGTGTTCCGCGACGCCGACGGCGCGCCTCAGGAGGTGACGGTCGAGCCGTCGGACCCCGGCGTCGTCCCCGCCCGCGTCGTCGTGCCCCCGGGCGAGCGGGCGCTGGCCACGGTGCAGTGGCGCGCGATGTCGACCGCGAACGACCCGGACGTGACGACCGCTGTCGACGTCGTCCCCGTCCCCGACGCCCACCCCGCCCGGCTCACGTCCCGGGACCCCGACGGCGGCGGCCCCGCCGAGCTGGACGTGCTCGACGGGGCCACCGTGCGCGTCAGCCCGTGGGTGCAGGGGGCCGAGGGCTGGTCCTGAGCGTCAGCGCGCCCCGGAGCACCAGCGCCGCAGCTTCGAGACGTCCTGGACCGAGTCGAGCACGCGCAGCCCGTCGATGCTCCCCCGCCAGGCGCCGCCCCCGACCGTGAGGGGCCCCTCGGCGCCACCGCTGAGCGACGCGGCCGCGGCCTGGCCGGTCCGCGTGACGTCGCCGAACCCGGAGAGCGGGCACGTCCAGATCTCCACGGTGCCGGTCGTCGCGTTGCGCATCCCGACCACGAACGTCCATGCCTCCGGCTCGGGGGCGACGGTCGACACCGCCGTGGCGGACGTCGACCCGTCGCCGGTGGCCACCGAGAACGCCCAGCACGTGCCGGTGGGCGAGGTGCAGGACCCGTCGGCGACCGTGCCGAGGGCGAAGCCGGTGCGGGCAGGGCTGCCCTGCGCGACGACGGGGGCCACGCCCCCGTCCGACGCAGGACGGACGAACGCCGCCACCGTGACGTTGCCCGCCGGGTCGACGACGGCGTCGTCGGTGGTCGCGACGTCGGTGCCGGCGTCGAAGGTCAGCGCACCATCGTCCGGCGTCCCGAGCACGCCCGGCGACCACAGGTCCGCCCCGGAGAGCGCGAGCGGGTGGTCGGCGGGGAGCGAGCTGGCCGCCGTCGTACCCGCCAGCTCGTCGAACCACCACGTGCCGCCCTGCGCGACCGGGGAGGCGACGACGAACCGGTACGCGCCTCGCGGGCCGACGTTCCCGGCCTCGTCGACGGCCTGGGTGTACAGGACGACCGAGCCGGCGGCGCCCGGCGTGAACTCGACGACCTCTCCGGGTGCCGCGCGGTCCAGCATCGCGTCACCGTGGAACGAGTAGCGGACGTACGCCACGCCCTCGGACCCAGGGACGTCGAACCGGAAGCCGCCGGTCTGGAAGAGCCCGCCCGCGGTCTGGTCCTCGAGATAGAGGGCGGGGTACCCCTCGACCGGTGTCACCACCGTCTCCCCCGGGCCCTGCACGTCGACCCGGAGCTCGCAGACCTCCTCCCCGGAGAGCGCGCCGCTCGGAAGCACCGCCTGCGCGGACCACGCGTACGTGCCGCCGGGCTGGAGCGCGCCGGCGGGCACGCGCACGGTGTGCACCGAGCCCGAGGCCTGCGGTGTCGTGGGGTCGCTGCGCCACAGCTCGTCGCCGGACGCCAGGTCGCGCAGCGAGAACACCGCGCTCATCGCGGTCGCGAACGGCTCCCGGTCGTTGGAGAGCTCGGCGGCCAGCAGGGGCGTCGTGCTCCGCACGGCCGGCCGGTCGTCGCCGACCACGCACGGCGTCTCCGGGTCGCGGGTCCCGAGCGCGACGACGGTGTCGCTCGGGCGCAGCTCGACGGCGAGCGTCGCCCCGGGGCCGAAGGACGCCCGGCCGCACCCGCGGCAGTCCTCGTCGCCCGCGAGGCCGAACGCCAGGGGCCGGCCGGCCCGCGCGGCCTGCCGCGCGGCGGCGGTCACGTCGACCTCGACGACGCGGTCGCCTCCGCACCCGGCCGCCGACAGGTCCGTGCCGGTCGCGCGCCAGCTCGCCGCCGTGCCGGCCCAGGTCGTCTCCGGCGTGACCGCCGGGACGACGTCGACCCGGACCCCGGGCACGCCGCACCCCTGGTCCTGACCGACAGGCAGCGACAGCGTGGCGGCGACCACGGAGCCGTCGGTGAGCGCCGCCGGGTCGCCCAGGTCGCCGAAGTCGTAGGCCACGCGCTGCACGCCCGACGCCGCACACCCCGGACCGCCTTCCCCGACGCACTGCCCGACGAACCGCTCCCCGTCGAACCCGAACCCGCTCGCGCTCGCCGGCAGGCCGTTGCGCAGCGCGGTCCACGCGCGGGGCATGCCGTCGAGGGTCACCGGGGCGGCGTCATGCGCCGCGACCGTCGTCGACCCACTCGGTGTCGCGGAGGCGGCGGCGACGGTCGCGCCCGCCGACGTGACCCCTCCCGTCACGAGAAGGCCCGCGAGCGCGAGCGTGGCCAGGGCCTGACGTCGTCGAAACACCGTTGTCCACCGTTCGTCGCGGCACGCGGCGGCCGTCGTGCGGCCGCCCGGGCCGCCCCTCCCGGACAGGCCCGTCCGGAACCTATCGATACGGCACATTTCCGCGGAACCCCGGCATCGTTTTTCACCCGCTCGAGGGATCGACAACGGCCGCGGTCGTCAACTCGCGCATCGACGTAGCACCTGGTGACGCTTCCGTGCCGGGAACCGTCACCAGGTGCTACGTCGACCGGCCTCAGCCCTCCCGGCGCGCGCGGACGGCGGCGGCGAGGGTGGCGAGCAGGTCGGCGGTGGTGTCCCAGTCGAGGCACGAGTCCGTCACGGACTGGCCGTAGACGAGTCCGTCGAGCGGGCCGGGCTTCTGCGCGCCGGCCACCAGGAAGCTCTCCATCATCAGGCCCGTGATGTCGCGGTCCCCCTCGGCGAGGCGCGCGGCGATCTCGCGCACGACCTCCGCCTGCCGCACGTGGTCCTTGCCGGAGTTGCCGTGCGACGCGTCCACCACGACACCCGCCTCCACGGCCCCGCCGAGGCCGGACGTGCGCGCCACCGCCAGGGCGTCGGCCACGTCCTTCGCGCCGTAGTTCGGGCCCCCGCGCCCGCCGCGCAGGATGACGTGGCAGTCCGGGTTGCCGGTGGTCTCGACGGCCGCCGCGCGCCCCTGCGCGTCCGCCCCGAAGAAGGTGTGCTCGCTCGCCGCCGTGATGCAGCCGTCGACGGCGATCTGCACGTCGCCGTCCGTCGCGTTCTTGAACCCCACGGGCATCGACAGCCCCGACGCCAGCTGCCGGTGCACCTGCGACTCCGCGTTGCGCGCGCCGATCGCGCCCCAGGTCACGGCGTCGGCGATGTACTGCGGGCTGGTCGGCTCGAGGAACTCGCACGCGGCGGGCACGCCCGCGTCGAGCACACCCAGCAGCACCTCGCGCGCCAGGCGAAGGCCGTGGTGCACGTCGTGGGAGCTGTCCAGGTGCGGGTCGTTGATGAGGCCCTTCCAGCCCACCGTGGTGCGCGGCTTCTCGAAGTACACGCGCATCACGACCACCAGGTCGTCCGACAGCTCGCGGGCCACCGGCGCCAGCCGGCGGGCGTAGTCGAGCGCGGCCGCCGGGTCGTGCACGGAGCAGGGGCCGACGATGACGAGCAGGCGGTCGTCCTCGCCGCGCAGCACGTCGCGCACCTCGCGGCGGGACGTGGTGACGAGGTCGCTGCGGGGGGTGCCCAGCGACAGCTCGCGGCGCATCTCGCCGGGCGCGGGCAGGGGGTCGAGCGCGCGGACCCGCAGGTCGGAGGTCTCTGCCATCAGGTCAGTATGCGGCCGGCCGGTATCGGACGGCGCGGTGCGGTCGGTGGTGCTCGGGGTGGCGGGGGTGGCGGTGCTCATCGCGGGGCTCCTGGAGGGTGTCGGCGGCGGGGCGGTCGGGATGGGGCTCGGCGTCGTCGACGAACCGTGGGTCCATGCCCGACCGGAGCGGCCCGTCTGACGACGAAGGGCCCGGACGCGCGATGCGTCCCAGGCCCTGTGCTGGCTCCGGAGGAAGGGTGTCGGTCAGGCGTTCGCCCGCCGCACCGTGCACTTCGCACACGGAGCCGGCGTAAAGCGCCAATACCAACGGGGGTTCACGGCGACGACGGTACGTCGCCCCCGCCCCTCTCGTCCACCGCGTCCACGATCCGGTCGGTGCGGCCCGGCACGGTCGCCCGGGAGACGTGTCGCCCGACACACCTGGACGAGTCGAGCGGTTGAAACGTGAATCTGGTTACCTGTGCACGCCACAGTTCGCCCGGGCACGTCTCGGGCCACTCGGTGCTCGGCCACGGCGGCCGGGCCTCTCCGACACCCCTGGAGGAAATAGCTGTGAGAGCACGTATCACCAGCGCGTTCGGCGCGGCGGGAGCGCTGCTGACCGCCGCCGTCCTCGTGCCTGGCATCGCCGCCGCGGCACCGGCGGCCGACGCCCCGCCGTCCGACCCCGCGGCGCACGTCAAGGACGACGACCGCCCGGACCCGCTCGCGGCGAAGCGGCAGGACCTCAAGCAGGACGCCGTCGACCGGGTCGCGACCGGCGAGGCCACCGTCCAGACGCGCGGCAAGGGCGCCAACGCGTCGAAGGCGGTCAAGGTCCCGGGCGGCCAGTGGGTCGAGTACGGCACCCAGGAGACGGCGCAGCTGCTGACCTTCCTCGTCGACTTCGGCGACAAGGCGGACGACCGCTTCCCCGACGCCCCGGCCTCCGGCCCCGTGCACAACCAGATCGCGGAGCCGGACGCGGACGACAACTCCACCTACTGGGAGTCGGACTTCTCCCAGGAGCACTACAAGGAGATGTTCTTCACCGGGCTGAAGGACCAGGGCGGTGAGTCGTTCGCCGACGTCTACGACGAGATGTCCTCGGGCCGGTTCGACCTGCAGGGCGACGTGTCCGACTGGGTCACGGTCCCCTACAGCTCGGCCTCCTACGGGCAGACCGAGTCCCAGGAGGACATGACCCGCTTCATCCAGGACACGGCGGACGCCTGGTACGCCGACCAGATCGCCCAGGGCAAGACCAAGGACGAGATCGACGCCTACCTGCAGTCGTTCGACGTCTGGGACCGCTACGACCTGGACGGCGACGGCATCACCAACGAGCCCGACGGCTACATCGACCACTTCCAGGCGATCCACGCCGGAGAGGGCGAGGAGGCCGGCGCGCCGGAGTCCGCCATCTGGTCGCACCGCTGGGCGGTGAACCAGGCCGGCCTCGGCAAGGTCGGGCCCGCGGACTTCCCGAAGGTCGGCGGCATCAAGATCGGCGACTCCGACGTCTGGATCCGTGACTACACGACCGAGCCGGAGAACGGCGGCCTCGGCGTCTTCGCGCACGAGTTCGGCCACGACCTCGGGCTGCCGGACTACTACGACACCGCCGGCGGCGACAACGGCACCGCGTTCTGGAACCTCATGAGCTCCGGCTCCTGGCTGGGCCACGGCGACGGGACGATCGGCACCACGCCCAACCACATGGGCGCCACGGAGAAGATGTTCCTCGGCTGGCTGGACTACACCACGGTGCAGCCCGGGCAGAAGGCTGACGTCGACCTCGGGCCGTCCTACCACGCCACGAAGAAGAACCAGGCCGTGGTCGTGAACCTGCCCGACGGCGTCCGGGACGTCGACCTCGGCGTCGAGCCGATCGACGGCAAGTTCGCGTTCTCCGGCTCCGCGAGCGACCTCAACAACACCCTCGCCTCGCCGGCGTTCACCGTGCCCTCGGGCGGCGCCCTGGCCGCGAAGGTGCAGTACTCCATCGAGGAGGACTACGACTACGCCTACGTCGAGGTCTCGACCGACGGCGGGTCGACGTGGGCGACCGTGCCCACCAACCTCTCGGCCGCGGACGCCGACAACGGCATCACCGGCTCGTCGGAGAAGGCGTGGGTGGACCTGTCCGCCGACCTGTCGCAGTACGCCGGCCAGTCCGTGCAGGTGCGGTTCCGCTACACCAGCGACCCGGGCACGAACGAGCTCGGCTTCCTGGTCGACGACGTCACCGTGGGCGACGCGCTCAGCGAGGACTTCGCGGACGACGCGGCGGGCTGGACCAACGACGGCTTCACGATCGTCGGCGAGGACGGCACCTACGAGGCGCAGTTCTCGCACTACTACGTCGCGGAGAACCGGCAGTACGCCGGCTACGACACGACGCTGAAGGAGGGTCCGTACAACTTCGGCTGGACCCTCACGAAGCCGAACACGGTGGAGCAGTTCCCCTACCAGGACGGCCTGCTCGTCTGGTACAAGAACAGCTTCTTCGCCGACAACAACACGTCGAAGCACCCGGGCGGCGGCCAGGCCCTGCCGGTCGACGCGAACTCCGCGGCGCTCACGTGGTCGGACGGCACGCTGGCCCGGAGCCGCATCCAGTCGTTCGACGCGACCTTCGGCCTCGGCACGATGGACAAGATCAGCCTGCACCGGGAGACCGAGAACGGCATGACGACGCTGCAGGCGGGCGGCACGAAGGCGAAGAGCACCTTCGACGACACCGACCCGAACGCCTACTACGACCCCGCCAACCCGGGCGGCTCGGTGATCGTGGGCGGCACCGGCACGAAGATCACGGTGAACTCCGTGAACAAGAACAACGGCGTGATGTCGGTGTCCGTCACCGGCCCCGCCGCGAAGTGAGACCTGTCGGGGCGGGCGCGGTGACCCCGCGCTCGCCCTGACGGCTCACCCGGCATCTCACGGAATCGCACGGCTCAGGCCCTGTGCGCGGCGACGCGCACAGAGCCTGAGCCGTTCATGTGCTCGCTCCCGCCCGGCCGGGTCAGCGGGTGGTGGTGGCGGTGGGGCGGCGCGCCCAGAACGACGCGAGCGCGGACCCGGACACGTTGTGCCACACGGAGAACAGTGCTGCGGGCAGCGCCGCCGCGGGCGTGAAGTACGTGGTGGCGAGGCTGGCAGCGAGGCCGGAGTTCTGCATCCCGACCTCGACGCTGACGGCCCGCCGCGACGCCTCGTCGAGGCGGACGAGGCTGGCGGCGCCGTACCCGAGCAGCAGGCCGAGGCCGTTGTGCACGACGACGGCGAGCGCCACCGCGATCCCGGTGCCCAGCACCGCGTCGGCGTTGGCGGCGACGATGCCGGCCACCACGACGACGATCCCCCCGACGGACACGAGCGGCAGGTACGGCAGCAGGTACCGCTCGACGAGCCCGCCGGCGAAGGTCCGCACCAGCAGCCCGGCGAGCACGGGGAAGAGCACGATCTGCACGATGGACGTGACGAGCGAGCCGTAGCTGACGTCGAGCGCGGACCCCGCGAGCCACAGCACGAGCGCCGGCGTGAGCAACGGCGCGAGCAGCGTGGACACGGACGTCAGCGCGACGGACAGGGCGGTGTCGCCCTTCGCCAGGTAGACGATGACGTTGGACGCCGTCCCGCCGGGCGCGGCGCCCACGAGGATCATGCCGATCATCGCGTCGCCCTCGAGCCCGAACAGGTGCCCGATCGCCCACGCCAGCGTCGGCATGATCGTGAACTGCGCGACCACGCCGAGCAGCACCGCCCACGGCCGGCGGGCGACCAGCCCGAAGTCGGAGCCCCGCAGCGTGAGCCCCATCCCGAACATGATGATCCCGAGGAACAGCGGCGTCTGCGCCGCGATGGGCGCGAGCGCCGTGGGGGCCAGGAGCCCCGCCACCCCGCCCAGCACCACCAGGACCGCGAACCACGTGCCGGCCAGCTCTGCCACTCTGCGCATCCGCCGCACGTTACCGGCAAGTCTCGCGTCGCGAGGCTGGCCGGGCCTGGCGGGAGGTCGCGAGGAACGAGCGACCGGACGGACGCCTCGCGACACGGACTTCCCTCCCGCCCGACCCCAGCCAAGAGCCGCGGACCCGGCAACGAGCTACGTCCAGCGGAACACCCGCACGGCGACGGGCAGCAGCACCGCCGTCCACACCACCATGACGATGCACTGCAGCAGCGGGAACCCGGACTCGAACCACCCGGTGGTCATGGCCTGCGCGGCGGCGCCGAGCGGCGTGAACTGGCCGATCTGGCGCAGCACCTCGGGCATGATCGGCCCGGGGGTCCAGAGCCCGGCGAGCAGCAGCATCGGGAAGTAGAGCGACATGGCGACGGCGTTCGCGGCGGACGCACGGGGCGCGAGGGCGGCGACGAGCATGCCGAGCGAGAACATGGCGCACAGCCCGAGGACGAACGCGAGGAGCACGACGCCGAGGTGCTGCGGGACGGCGATGCCGAACGCGAGCTGGGCGACGACGAGCGCGAGGGCGACGCCCACGACGGTGGTGCCGACGTTGATGAGCAGGTGGCTGAGGACGATGCCCTGCGGCCGCATCGGCGTCGTGGAGAGCCGGCGCAGCACGCCCTTCTCGCGGTAGGTCGCGATGGTCACCGGCATGACGGTGAGGGACGCGGTGCCGACGGCCATGGCGACGACGGTGGGCAGGTAGGTGGCGATGGGGGTGAGCCCGTACCAGACGGAGCTCGGCGGGGCGTCGGTGATGGGGTCCCGCATACCGGGGATCGCGAAGCCGACGCCGACGAGGATGACGGTCGGGAAGAGGATCCCGAAGAACGGGGCGGCGAAGTCGCGGAGCCACACCCGCGCCTCGGTGGTGAGCAGGCGGCCGAAGCCGCGCCAGGCGCGGCCGGCGGGCCGGGCGGGTGCGGCGGGGACGGCGGTGGTCATGACGGGGCTCCTTCGGTGGCGAGGGCGGGCGCGGCCTCGGGGTCGTAGGTGCGTCCGGTGACGGCGAGGAAGACGTCCTCGAGCGAGCGCGTGACGGTGCGGACGTCGTCGGGGACGAGGTCGGCGGCGGCGAGGGCGGGGACGAGGGAGAACAGCACGCGGCGGCTGCCGGTGACGGCGACCTCCGCGGAGGCGCCGCCTGTGCCCTCGACGACCTCGACGCGGTGCACGTCGGGGTCGCGCTCGGCGAGGGAGTCGAGCGCGGCGCGGCCGCGGTCGACGTCGGCGGCGGCGAAGCGCACGACGACGGTGCGGCCGCCCTCGAGCCCGTCGATGAGCTCGGCAGGGGTGCCCTCGGCGACGACGCGGCCGGCGTCGATGACGACGAGGCGGTCGCAGAGCCGCTCGGCCTCCTCCATGAAGTGCGTGACGAGGAGGATGGTGACGCCGGTGGCGCGCACACGCTCCACGAGGTCCCAGGTGGCGCGCCGGGCCTGCGGGTCGAGGCCGGTGGTGAGCTCGTCGAGGATCGCGATGCGCGGGTTGCCCACGAGGGCGAGCGCGATCGACAGCCGCTGCTTCTGCCCGCCGGAGAGCCGCGCGAACTGCTTGCCGGCGTGCTCGGTGAGGTCCAGCAGGCGCAGGAGCTCGGCGGGGTCGGCAGGGTCGGCGTAGAAGGAGGCGAACAGGTCGAGCGCCTCGCCGACGGTGATCTTGTCGTGCAGGGCGGCCTCCTGGAGCTGGACGCCCAGGATGTCCCGCACGGCGGCGGGGTCGCGCTGCGTGTCGATGCCGTGCACGCGCACGGTGCCGCCGTCGGCGTCGCGCAGGCCGGCGAGCGTCTCGACGGTGGTGGTCTTCCCGGCCCCGTTGGGGCCGAGGATCCCGAAGATCTCGCCTTCCGCGACGCTGAACGACACGTCGTCGACGGCGACCTTCGGTCCGTACGTCTTGCGGAGGTGCTGCACCTCCACCACGGGGTCGGCCATGTCGGGCCTCCTTCGTTGTGATCGAGCAGGTGGGCTGGTCAGGGGCGGAGCGGGACGGCGCGGAGCATCCGCGCCGCGACGACGGCGGCGAGGGCCGCGGCGACGACGGTGCCGACGACGGTGGCGACCGCGCCGACGGCGACGGAGTCGTACCCGCCGCGCAGCGGGAGGCCGAACAGGCCGGTGCGGGTGGCGAGGTCGGCCAGGGCCGCCGGGACGAGGAGCGGGAGGACGAGCAGGGCGCCGCGCCACATCCCCGCACGCCGGAACCCGGCGATGACGGCCGTGCCCACGAGGAGGTAGGTGACGACGACGAGCGACTCTCCCACCACCTGGACGACGACGCCGGTGACGGTGTCCACGCCCAGCGGCGCGGAGGGGCCCTGCCAGTACCGGCCGAGGTCGGCGTAGACCGACTTCTCGGCGAGGGTGAGCGCCACGGCGAGGACGCCGAACACGGGCCCGGCGACGACGGCGGCCCGCAGCCCGCCCTCGAGGACGGACCGGCGGGTGCCGCCCGCCGCGACGTGCACGGTGAGCGTGCTCGCGGTCGTGAGGACGCCGACGGCGAAGGCCACCCACCGCACGGGGCCGCCGGCGGCGTCGTAGGTGAGGCCGTCCGCGACGCCGCCCCAGCGGTCGACGATCACGGGCAGGCCGATCACCAGGGCGGCCCAGCCGGCCCAGAACCAGCCGCCGGCGAAGGCGAGCATCCGCAGGTACCGGCGTCGGGTCGCGCGCACCGCATGGCGGTGCAGGGCGCGGGCGGGCGCCTCGATGGCGGGGGCCGCGCTCGTGGTGGTGGCTGCGGTCATCGCGCTCACCCCGCCGGCCGCAGGCGGACGTCGCGCAGCTGCCACCAGAGCCACCCTGCGGCGAGAGCCAGCACGACGAGCGCCTGCGCGAGGCCGAGGGCGGCGGGCGCGTGGTCGCCGCCGAGGCCGAGAGTGCCGAAGGCGTCGGAGAAGGTCCCCAGGCGCGTGGCGTGGTCGACCAGGACGACGAGGACGAAGCCGGGCACGAGGAGCGCGGTGCCGGCCCAGACGCCGTGCGTGCGGTAGGAGGCCTGGGCCGCCATCCCGACGAGCATGTACACGACGACGCCGATCGCCTCCGCCGCGCCGCTCACGACCACCCACGCGCCGCCGGCGTCCAGCCCGCTGCCAACCCGGTCCCAGGTCCAGCCGAGACCGTCGAAGAGTGCTCGCTCCACCAGGAGCAGCACCGCGTAGGCGACGCCGTACGCGACGCCCGCGACCAGGGACGCTGACAGCGCGCCGCTGAACATCGACCGGCGGGTGCCGCCGGCGGCGAGGTGCGGGACGGTGAGCCCCGCGACGGTGATCATGCCCAGGGAGAGGGCGAACCACGACGCCGCGTACTCCGCGCCCGTCATCGCTCCCCCGCCCATGACGCCGCCGGCCTGCCGGACCACCAGGGGCACGGCCACAGTGGCGACGAGGAAGAGCCCCCAGAACCCGGAGCCGATCAGGAGAGTCGCCGAGCCGACGGACCGTGCGACGCGGCGCGCGGCGCGGGAGCGTGCCCGGGCCGCGAAGGCGTCGTGCTCGGCAGGGGTGACGGTGGCGGCGGTCATCGGGTCTCCTCCGTCCGGTCCTGGGTGCGCCGGGTCGCGGCGGCGGGCGCGACCTGGCCGTCGCCGTCCCGCGGCTGGGTGAGGCGCACGAACAGGTCCTGCAGCGGCAGCGAGCCGATCTCGACGCCCGCGGCGCGCGCCGCGGCGGCGGCGCCGGCGTCGGGCGCGCCCTCGATCGTCACCTGCACGGTGGCGCCGAGGCGCTGGCGGTGCAGCTCGCGGCGTCCGGCGGCGAGCTCCTCGACCGCGGCGACCGGGCCGGTGAGGCTGAAGCCGCGCGCCTGCATGTCCTCCGCCGGCTCGGCGAGGAGCACGCGGCCGCGGTGCAGCACGACGACGTCCTCGAAGAGCCGCTCGACCTCCTCGACCAGGTGGCTCGACAGCAGGATGGTGCGGGGGTGCTCGGCGTAGTCGGCGAGGATCTCGTCGTAGAACGCGTACCGCGTGGGGGCGTCCATGCCGAGGTACACCTCGTCGAGCACGGTCAGCGGTGCGCGGGCCGCGAGGCCGATCGTGGCGCCGACGGCGGACCGCTTGCCGCGCGAGAGGGCGGACGGCTTCTTGCGCGGGTCCACCTCGAACAGGTCGAGCAGGCGGCCGGCGAGGTCGGCGTCCCAGTAGGGCCGCAGGTCGGCGTAGTACTTCAGCGACGTCGCGACGCGCTCCTCGTCCATCAGGTCGCCGCTCTCGCGCACCAGCTGGACGTTGGCGGTGGCCCACGGGTTCTCCCACGGGTCCTCCATGAGCTCGCCGGGGCCCACGCGGACCGTGCCCGCGGTGGGCCGGTTGAACGCCGCGAGCAGCGACAGCAGCGTGGACTTGCCGGCGCCGTTGCGGCCGAGGATCCCGGTGATGACGCCGGGCCGCAGGTCGAGGGTGACGCCGTCCAGCGCGGTGCCTGCGTCGTTCTTGACGGTCGTGCCCTCCGCGGTCATGCGGCGCTGGGCTCCGAACCGGACGACGACGTCGTCGAGACGGGCGCCGAAGGGTGCGGGGGTCATGACTCCTCCGTGGTGGTCGTGGGCTTGCGGTGGCCGTTCGTGCCGAGCACGTAGGCGACGAGCTCGTCGGTCGAGATGCCGAGGATGTCGGCCTGCGCGAGCGCGGGGGCGAGCACCTCGTCGAAGTAGGCGGTGCGGTGGCGCTCCAGCAGCCGCTCGCGCGCCCCGGGGGCGACGAACATGCCCAGGCCGCGGCGCTTGTACAGGACGCCCTCGTCGACCAGGCCGGCGAAGGCCTTGGCGGCGGTGGCGGGGTTGATGCGGAACGTCGTGGCGAACTGTGTGGTCGACATGACCTGCTCTTCCTCCGCGAGCTCACCGGCGAGCACCTGCGCGCGGATCATCTGGGCGATCTGCACGTAGATGGGTTCGGGTCCGTCGAACACGCGGACCTCCTCACACAGGTTCAGTGGTTCAGGGGTTCATTACTCGACTAATGAACCACAGGTCCTCGGAGACGCGCAACCCCTCCTGCTGAACTGGTGCCGGCTCCTGGCCCGAAGGCGACGAGCGACCGGGGGCCCACCTGCGCAGACACGGTTGTCCACAGACACCCGGGCAACCATCTGACCCTTTGGCCTACAGTGACGCCCGACGTCACCGCCGACAGGGAGCTCCCATGACCCGCAACCGGGCCATCCTCGCCGCCACCTCCATCGCCGCGGCCGCCGCGCTCCTCGTCGCCGGCTGCGACTCGGACCAGCCCGCCGACCCGTCGCCTGAGCCCACGCAGACGAGCGCCAGCCCGACGGCGTCCGCATCCCCCACGCCCAGCCCGACGCCGACCGTCAAGGCCCCCGAACGCCCCAAGGCGATGGACGACGACGGCCCCGCCGGCGCCGAAGCTGCGGCGGTGTACTTCCTCGAACTCGACCCGTACATCATGAAGACGGGAGACACCACCGAGTACGAGTCGATGTCGCTCAAAGGCTGCAAATTCTGCGCCAACCGGGTCGACCAGGCTCGAGAGATCACCGCCAACGATCTCGTCTGGCATGGCGGCGAAATGGCGGCCCGGGTCACGCACACGTACGAACAAGATGCGACCACGGGAATCTGGCCCATCGACATCGATGCCACAATCGCTGCCGTTTCGGTCACCGATCCATCCGGGGCTGATGTCTTCTCCGATCCGCGCACAAGCACGAAGTACCGCGTGGAGATCGCTCGAGCGGACAAACAATGGCGCATTGTTGGCATCGCTGACCAGCCGAAGTCATGACGATTGCTCGTGTCGGCGCCGTGATCGCGCTAGGGGTCATCCTGGCGCTCGCTGGCTCTGTGATCACAGAGACGCCCGAACCCTCGCCCAGCACCAAGGCTCCAGTGACGATCGCAGGTGCAGCCGATGACGACCGTGACAACGTCAACGTCAGCGCTGACGGCAACGCTTGGAAGCAGGGCACTGAGGGCCGCGAGCCCGTCAAGGACGAACTTCAGGACCGTTACACCCGCACCAACTCGGTGACCTGCGGGACATTGGGCGAGGAATTGGACTCGCTCAAGGACGTCTTCAAGGCTCCAGGTGCTTGCCCGGAAGGCTCCGACATCGCCGAGATCACGACGCCGTGCAAGGAGGGCGAGTATGCCCTCGACGCGTTATGGGTTCAGCGCGTGCGGGAGGACGGCACCTACGACAAGCCCGAGCAGCTCACGGACGACCAGTGCGTCACCCCCGCCGACATCGCCGCCGCCGCCCGCCGCGAGTTCCGCACCATGAAGATCCCCACCCCGAAAGCCACGCTCCAGGGCAACCCACCCATGGTCGTCAACGTGCACTACCCCGCCTACACCAGCGCGGCGCCGCAGGAACGCCAGGTCGAGCTGCTCACCGTCCCCGTGATCATCCGGGCCGAGCCAACGGAATTCACCTGGGACTTCGACGACCCCTACTCCGCCGGCGGCACCACCCTGGTCACCACCGACCCCGGACACCCCTGGCACACCGGCGACCCGCTCCCCGATGCCACCTGGGTCGGACACACCTACACCCGCCTCGGCACTCCCGGCACCGACCCCGGCACCCACGAGGACGAACACGGCAACGCCTACCGCACCGACGTCACCGTCACCCTCACCACCACCTGGCAAGGCCGCTTCCGCGTCCAAGGCTCCAGCACCTGGACCGACATCCCCGGCACCCTCACCACCACCAGCACCACCACCCCCACCACCGTCACCGAAGCCCGCACCCGCCTCGTGTGCGACGACCTCGACGGCCACAGCACCTGCTGAGAACGACGTAGCGCCTGGTGACGGTCCCCACGAAGGAACCGTCACCAGGCGCTACGTCACCTGATCGGGTCGCTGAGGTCAGAGCGCAGCGCGGATCTGCTCGATCAGCTTCTGCGCGACCTTCTTGTTCTTCTTGCCGTCGAGCAGCGCCGTCGGCCGGCCGGGCATGTTCGCGAGGAAGATGTCCACGTGCGAGCCCTGCGTGGACGGCGTGATGTCGATGCCGGTGGCGAGCTCCCAGCTCAGCCACGTCTTCTTGGTGATCAGGGCGATCGCGCGCTTGTCTTCGCTCTCCCCTGCGAGCTGGTGCCCGTTCGCGGCGATGACGGCGTGCACGGCCGCGTTCACCTGCTCCGGGGTCGCGGCGAGCTCACCCTCCGCCGACGCGGAGGAGTTCACGAAGCCGAACGACGGCGCGAGGTCGGCGCCGTACTGGTCCACGAACTTGGACTCGAGGATCTTGTCGAAGATGGCCATGCGCGGAGAGTACTGGCCCGTGCACCTCGCCCCCAGCGGGCATCCAGGATCCGGCTGCTTCCGCCGAACAGGCGGTTGCGCACGTTCTGAGCCTCCAGAACGTGCGCAAC
>NZ_JBHWYY010000036.1:0-42828 GCF_042728595.1 Isoptericola sp. NPDC060185
GCCCGGGGCCTCGGGCGACGAGCCGCAGCATCCGGCGGGCTGAGCCCCCCGTCAGCCCTCCTTCGGCGCCGCGGGGCCGTCGTCCGTCGTGTCGTCCGCGCCCTTGTTCGTGCCGTGCTCCGGGTCGTCGTCCGCGCCGCCCTCCGCGGCGTCGAAGATCTGCGCGAGCGCGGCGTCGAGGTCGGACTGCTCGTCCGCCTGGGCGGCGCGGCGGGAGAAGTATCCGGCGGGGTCGTCGAGGTCCGCGGTGCCCGGCAGCAGGTCGGGGTGCGCCCAGACGGCGTCGCGCGCCTCCGGACCGCCCTCGGCGAGGACGTGCGCGAAGAGCGCGGTCGCGTCACGGGAGCGACGGGGCCGCAGCTCGAGGCCGACCAGCGTGGCGAAAGTGTGCTCGGCGGGGCCGCCGGCCGCGCGCCGACGACGGATCATCTCGCGCAGCGGGTACGTGTGCGGCAGGTGGGGGAGGGCCGCGGTCGCGGCCACCTCCGTCACCCAGCCCTCGACGAGCGCGAGCGCCGTCTCGAGGCGCAGCAGCGTGGCCTCCTGCTCCGGGGTGTGCTGCAGCCCGAAGACGCCGCCGGTGAGGGCGCCGCGCAGGGCCTCCGGGTCGCTCGGGTCGATGTCGCGCACCTGCTGCTCGAGCACGTCGAGGTCGATGGTGATGCCGCGCGCGTACTGCTCGACCAGGCCGTGCAGGTGCGCGGCGAGCCACGGCACGTGCGTGAACAGGCGGGCGTGCGCGGCCTCGCGCAGCGCGAGGAACAGCCGCACCTCCTCGAGGGGCGCGTCCAGCCCGTCGGCGAACTTCGCGACGTTCGTGGGCAGGAGGACGGTGGCGGGCTCGGACAGCAGGGGGACGCCGACGTCGGTCGAGCCGAAGACCTCGCGCGAGAGCGTGCCCGCGGCCTGGCCCACCTGCATCCCGAAGACGGCCGAGCCGAGACGGCGCATCATCTGGGCGGGGTCGAGGCCGCCGCCCAGCGCGCCCGCGGGCAGGCCGGCGAGGCCGGGCACGTCGGGCATGCCGAGCGCGCCCGCGGCGCCGAGGTCGTCGGGGAGCTGGTCGCTCAGCACGGTCGCGAGCGCGTCGGCGACGGAGGCCGCGACGGGGGCGACCAACCGGTTCCACGCGGGCAAGGTGGCCTCCACCCACTCCGAGCGGCTCCAGGCGTGCGTGCGACCGCCGGCGGGCGGGAGGTCCGTCACGGCGTCGAGCCACAGCTCGGCCACGCCGAGGGCGTCGGTCGCGGCCTTGGCCTGGCCGCCCGTGAGCGAGGGGTCGCCCTCCGCGACGGCGACCTGACGGGCGATGTCGTGCGCGACGTCCGTGTTCACGGGGCCGTCGCCGGACGCCGACAGGAGGCGCTGCACCTGCGCCAGCACGTGCTGCATGGTCGCGGGGTCGGGCGTGCCCGCCCCTGGCATGCCGGCGAGGGCGGCGGGGTCGATGCCCTGCGCGCGCATCTGGTCGAGCACCTCGTCGGTGCGCTCGCCGAAGAAGCCCTCCAGCATCGAGCGCAGCATGCGCTCGCGCTCCTCGGCACCCTCGGGGTCGTCGGGAAGGTTGCTCATGAGGCTCCTCGCCTGGCTGCGGAACGGCTGCGAACGGTTGCGGGCGGCTGCGGGCGGACGGCGGCCGGGGCCGACCGCTTCACCGTAACCACCCAGGACGTCCGACCGGTGGCCGAGGTTCCGGTGGTTCGCTCTCGGCGCAGATCCCCCGGAGCCCCCTGACGTCCGAGGTCCGGGACCTGGCGCGGGGTCCAGGAACGTCGGCGATGATGTGCCCGTGACCTTCGACCGCGACATCCTCGCGCCCGACGACCCCTCGGCGGCCGGGGACGACCCCTTCGCCGCGCCGCGTGCGTCGCTGCGCAGCGTGACCCTGGGGGTGTCCCTCCTCGTCACGGCGCTGCTCGCCGCGGTCCTGCTCGTGCTGCCGACGCCGTATGCGATCCGGGCGCCGGGGCCCACCGAGGACACGCTGGGGCTGCAGGGCGTCGACGTCGAGGGCGCGGGGGAGGCCTCGAGCGGTGGCAAGAGCGCGACGGCGCAGCCCGTCGTCGAGATCGAGGGCGCCAAGACGTACGACGTCACGGGAGAGCTGCGGCTCACGACCGTGTCCGTGTACGGCGGCCCGGGCGGCGACGTGCTGCTGGGCGACGTGCTGTGGGGCTGGGGCTCGCGGGAGCGGTCCGTGCAGCCGGTCGAGTCGATCTTCCCGGAGCAGACCACGCAGAAGCAGCAGCAGGAGGTCGGGCAGGCGCAGATGGCCGGCTCCGAGTCCTCGGCCACCGTGGCGGCGCTGACCGAGATGGGGTACGAGGTGCCCGCGACGCTGACGATCGCGGGGGCCGCTCCGGGGTCGGGGGCCGACGGCGTCGTCGAGGCGGGCGACGTCGTGAAGAGCCTCGACGGCCACGAGGTCGTCACCCATCAGGACCTGCTGGCCGACCTCGACGACGTCGAGCCGGGCGACGACGTCGTCCTCGGCGTCGAGCGCGGCGGGAAGCCGACGGACCTCACGATCACGACGGCGAAGGGCGACGGCGGCCGGGCGGCGCTGGGGGTGTACCTCGACCCGTCCTACGACTACCCGGTGGACGTGACGATCCGGCCGGGCGACATCGGCGGCCCGAGCGCGGGGACGATGTTCGCGCTCGCGATCATCACCAAGATGACGCCCGAGGACGAGCTGCGGGGCGCGCGCGTGGCCGGCACGGGGACGATGAGCGTCGACGGCGAGGTCGGGCCCATCGGCGGCATCCGGCAGAAGCTGTTCGGCGCGCGCGACGCCGGGGCGGACTGGTTCCTGGCGCCCGCGGACAACTGCGACGAGGTCGTGGGCCACGTGCCGGACGGCCTGCACGTGGTGCGGATGGCGACGCTCGAGGACGCGCGCGCGGCGGTCGAGGCGATCGGTGCCGGGAAGGGCGCGGACCTGCCGACCTGCTCGTGACCGGCCCGTGAAGGGGCTGTCGCCCGCGGGGGGACGAAGCGTGGGAACCTGAGGGATGACAGGGACGTTCACACCAGACGTCCGCCCGTCCCGAGCACGAGTGAGGTGCCCGCACCGTGTCCTTCGCTGCCCCACCCCGTCGACGTCCCGGCGGTCCGCCCGCCAAGCGTCGCCGCAGCCCCCTGGCGATCACGCTCGTCGTGATCGCCGTGGTCGTCGTCGCGCTGCTGCTCCTCGCGCAGTTCTGGACCGAGGTGATGTGGTTCGACGCGCTCGGATTCGGCAACGTGATCTGGACGGAGTGGATCACCCGCGGGGTGCTGTTCGTCCTGGGCTTCCTGGTGATGGGCGGCGCGGTCTTCTCGTCGTTCGCCGTCGCGTACCGGGTGCGCCCGGTCTACGCGCCGTCGACCCCTGAGCAGGCGACCCTCGACCAGTACCGGGAGGCGATCGAGCCGCTGCGGCGGGTCGTGACGATCGCCGGGCCGGTGGTCGTCGGGTTCTTCGCCGGTGTGGCGGCGTCCGCGCAGTGGCGCAGCGTGCTGCTGGCGATCCACCCCGCGTCGTTCGGCACGAAGGACCCGCAGTTCGGCATCGACCTCGGGTTCTTCGTGTTCTCGCTGCCCGCGCTGAGGTTCGTCGTGAGCTTCCTCATGGCCGTGGTCATCATCGCGGGCATCGCCGCCCTGGTGACGCACTACCTCTACGGCGGGCTGCGCCTGGGCCCGGTGCCGCCGGGGACCCCGCGCACCACCCGGGCGTCGCGCGTGCACCTGGCGGTGCTCGGCGCAGTCCTCATGCTGGTCATCGCGGCAAACTACTGGCTCGACCGGTACTCGCTGCTGACGGCCACCAACGGGAGCACGACGAACGCCCGGTACAACGGCGCGTCCTACTCGGACGTGCACGCCGTCATCCCGTCGAAGGAGATCCTCACGGGCGTCGCGGTGCTCGTGGCGCTGCTGTTCGTCGTCGCCGCCGTGCGCGGCACGTGGCGCCTGCCCGCCATCGGCGTGGGCCTCATGGTGGTGTCCGCGATCGCGATCGGCGGGATCTACCCCGCCGTCGTGCAGCGCTTCCAGGTGAACCCGAACGCGCAGGAGCTCGAGGCCGACTACATCCAGCGCAACATCGACGCCACGCACGCGGCGTACGGCCTGGACAGCATCGAGACGCAGCCCTACGACGCGACGACGGAGGCGGAGGCCGGCGCCCTGCGCGCGGACGCCGAGACCACGGCGTCGGTGCGGCTCCTCGACCCGCAGATCGTCAGCCCGTCGTTCCGGCAGCTGCAGCAGAACAAGCAGTACTACAACTTCGCCGACACCCTCGCGGTGGACCGTTACGACATCGACGGCGAGTCCCGCGACACGGTGATCGCCGTCCGCGAGCTCAACCTCGGCGGGCTCGGCGACGGGCAGCGCAACTGGGTCAACGACCACACCGTGTTCACGCACGGCTACGGCGTGGTGGCCGCGTACGGCAACCAGCCCGGCCCGGACGGGCAGCCCGCGTTCTACGAGGGCGGCATCCCCACGCAGGGCGCGCTCACGGACAAGGGCTACGAGCCGCGCATCTACTTCAGCCCGTCCACCACGGAGTACTCCGTCGTGGGCGCGCCGGAGGACGCCAAGCCCTGGGAGCTCGACTACCAGGCCGACGACGAGCAGGGCGGCCAGCAGGTCAACACCACGTTCCCCACGCAGGACGTGACCGCGGGCCCGTCGATCGGCTCGTTCGGCAGCAAGCTGCTGTACGCGCTGAAGTTCGGGTCGCAGGAGATCCTGTTCTCCGACCGCGTGACCGACGAGTCGCAGATCCTGTACGACCGCGACCCGATGACGCGGATCCAGAAGGTCGCCCCCTGGCTGACACTCGACCAGGGCATGTACCCGGCCGTCGTCGACGGTCGCGTGAAGTGGATCGTCGACGCCTACACGACGTCGGACGCCTACCCGTACTCGACCAGCCGGCCGATGCAGGAGGCGACCGCCGACTCGCTGACCCTCGCGGCGCAGGGCGTCCCCGTGGAGATGCCGCAGGAGGTCAACTACATCCGCAACTCGGTGAAGGCGACGGTCGACGCCTACGACGGCTCCGTGACCCTGTACGCCTGGGACACCAGCGACCCGGTCCTCAAGGCCTGGTCGGACGTCTTCCCGACGTCGGTGAAGCCGCTGTCGGAGATCTCGGGCGACCTGATGAGCCACATCCGCTACCCCGAGGACATGTTCAAGGTGCAGCGGACGCTCCTCACCCAGTACCACGTGGACGACGCCGGCCAGTTCTTCTCCGGCCAGGACTTCTGGGCCAACCCGGAGGACCCGGTCGCGAACACGAAGGCGCCCGCGGCGAAGCAGCCGCCGTACTACCTGTCGCTGCAGATGCCCGGGCAGAAGGACTCGGCGTTCTCGTTGACGAGCACCTTCATCCCCGGCGGCAACACCGACCGCGAGATCCTCACCGGGTATCTCGCTGCCGACGGCGATGCGGGCTCGACGGCGGGCAAGGTGGCGGACGGCTACGGCGAGCTGAGGCTGCTGGAGCTGCCCCGTGACTCGACCGTGCCCGGTCCCGGCCAGGTCCAGAACAACTTCGACTCCAACCCGACGATCTCCGAGCAGCTCAACATCCTGGAGCGCGGCTCGTCGAACGTCGTGCGCGGCAACCAGCTGACCCTTCCGGTGGGCGGCGGCCTGCTCTACGTGCAGCCCGTCTACATCCAGTCCGCCGGCGGCACGCAGTTCCCGCTGCTGCGCCGGGTGCTGGTGGCGTTCGGCGACCAGACCGGTTACGCGGAGACGCTGGACGAGGCGCTGGACCAGGTGTTCGGCGGCGACTCCGGCGCGAACGCCGGCGACGCGTCGGGAGAGGCCGAGTCCGAGGTGCCGACGGCGCCGGTCGAGGGCGGGGGCGACGGCTCGACCGAGCCCTCCACGGAGCCGAGCACGGAGCCGTCCACGGAGCCGACCCCGACCGGCACGCCGTCGGGCGACGCGCAGGCACGGCTCAACTCCGCCCTCCAGGACGCGAACAAGGCGATGACCGACAGCGACAAGGCGCTCAAGGCCGGCGACTTCACCGCCTACGGCGAGGCGCAGGACCGCCTGCAGAAGGCGATCGAGGACGCCGTCGCGGCGGAGAAGGAGATCGAGTCCGCCGGCTGACGGCCGGAGGGAGCACGAGCGGGGTCGTCGGTCCACGGACCGACGGCCCCGCGCCGTTCCCGGGGAGGGACGTGGTGTGACCTGAGTCCCATCTGCCCGATTCGATTTGGTCCCTGTCCGGGGATGCCGTAATGTTCAGGGAGTCGACGCGGGGTGGAGCAGCTCGGTAGCTCGCTGGGCTCATAACCCAGAGGTCGCAGGTTCAAATCCTGCCCCCGCTACCACGGGATGTCGTCGACATCCACGAAGGCCCCGACCGGGATCCGGTCGGGGCCTTCGTCATGTCCGGGTATCGGCGCTCGGCGCGGTCTGCTCGGTGCGAAGAGTTCTTCGCATTTCTTGCGAAGAGTTCTTCGCATCCCTACGGTGCCGGTATGGATCACGACGACGAGGTCCCCGGGCCGGCGACCGAGGTCGGCACCGCCCAGCTCCGCGTGCTGGCCCATCCGATGCGCCTCGCCTTTCTGCGGCGGCTCCGGACGGAGGGGCCGAGCACCGCCCGGGCGCTCGGACGCGAGCTCGGCGTGGACTCGGGCGCGGCGAGCTACCACCTGCGCCGCCTGGCCGAGGGCGGCCTGATCGTGGAGGAGCCGGGGCTCGGCACGCGACGGGAGCGATGGTGGCGGGCCGTCACCGACTCCGTGCAGTTCGACCCCGCGGCCCACGAGGACGACCTGTCGCGCGAGTACGTCCGGTCGGCGCTCGTCGCGCTGGCCGACGACCTCCACGGCCTCGCGGCCGCCGTCCCGGCGGCGTCGGCGAAGTGGCTCGAGCGGGCGGCCTTCGTGGACGACCGCCTGCGCATCGACGACTCGACCGCCGACCAGCTCCGGTCGGACCTGCTCGCCCTCCTCGCGCGCTACCGAGCCAGGTCGGCGAACGCGGACACGGCCGCCGAGGGTGCGCAGCCGGTCGCGCCGACGATCGTCCAGGTGCAGCTGTACCGGCAGCCATGAGCGGCTCCGAGGGCTGGCGGGGGAACGCGGCGCGCTGGGTGGTGGCGTACACCGCCGCCGTCGTCGGCGACGTCAGCTACTTCCTGGTTCTCACCTGGGCGGCCGCCGAGGCCGGCGGGCCGCGCACCTCGGGCCTCGTCCTGGCGCTCGGTGCCGTGCCGCGCGCGTTGCTGATGCTGCTCGGGGGCGTGCTCGCGGACCGGGTCGAGCCGCGCCGCATCGCGATCGCCACGGACGGCGCGCGGACGCTGCTCCTCCTCCTGGCCACCGGCGCGGCGTCCTGGTTCGGGCTCGTGCCCTGGTGGCTGGCAGTGCTCGCCGTCGCGTTCGGGGTGGTCGACGCGTGCTTCATCCCGGCGGTCGGCGCCATGCCGGTGCGGCTCGTGCCCCCCGAGGCTCTCCCGCGGCTCCAGGCCTGGCGGCTGACCGGGCTGCGCGCCGGCAACGCCGTCGGCCCGGCGCTCGGCGCGGGGCTGGTGGTGCTCGGGGTCCCCGCCGCGCTCGCCTCGGTCTCGGTGCTGTTCGCCCTCTCCGTGGTGCTGCTGCTCACGGTGCGCAGCAGCGACGACGCGGTGCGGCTCGCGGCGGGCGGCTCGCCCGAGGCCCCCCTGCGGCTCTCGCAGCTCCGGCGGCACGGTCTGCTCCCGCTGGTGGTCGGCACGGCGCTCTCGGAGCTGCCCTTCTCCGGGCCGGTCGCGATCGGCGTCGTGCTGCTTGCCCAGGAGCGGGGGTGGTCCGTCGCCGCCGCCGGCACCGTGCTCGCCGCCTTCAGCGTCGGGGGGATCGTGGTGAGCGTGCTGCTCGCGGCCCTCCCGGTCGCGTCGCCGGGGCGCGCCACGACGCTCGTCGCGGCCGGGGCGACCGCGCCGCTGCTGGTGGTGCTCGGGACCACCCCGGACGCCGCGCGCGCGATCGTCGCGGGCGCACTGCTCGGGGTGACCACGGGAACGGTCATGGTGAGCTGCCACGGGCGGATCCAGCAGTCCACGCCGCCCGGTCTGCTGGGGCGGGTCACCGCCCTCCTCTCGCTGGCGACGCTCGGGCTGAGCCCGCTCACGTACGGCGCCGTCGGCATCGTCGCCGGCGTCTGGGGCGTCGGGGCGTTCTTCGCGCTCGCAGCGGGCGTCATGGTGCTGGCGGGCGTGGTGCTGGCCGGCGCGCCCCTCGCACGGCCGGGCGGGGACCGGACGTCCGTCCTAAGGTCGGAAGGAACCCACACCTCGCACGAGGGCGACGTCCGCGTGGAGCCGACGCGCGGTCGCCCGCGGCGGACCGGAGGGAGCTGACCATGCCTCGACGAGACGCAGGCCCCAGCGTGAAGGACAAGGAGCTGTACGAGGAGCTCCGCGACGAGGGCAACAGCAAGGAGAAGTCCGCGCGGATCGCGAACGCCGCCGCGGCACGCGGCCGCGGGAAGGTTGGCAAGAAGGGTGGCGAGTCGGGCTCCTACGACGACTGGACGGTGGCCGACCTCCGCAAGCGGGCCGCGGAGATCGGCATCGAGGGCCGGTCGTCGATGCGCAAGAGCGAGCTGATCGACGCGCTGCGCTCCCACTGAGCGAGGAGGCTCGCGGCGTCCCGGGCCCTGTGGATAGCCGCCGGGTCGGAAGCGAGGTCGCCGCTACGTTCGGGGTGCCGGCGGGACGCGTCGGCACCCGAACCCAGGAGCGCGAGATGCCCGAGCAGCACGCCGTCGACCTGTCCGCGCCCGAGCACCACGCCTCGCCGCCCGCCACACCGCCCGCCCCGCTGCGCGCCCCCGTCGACCCTGGTCGGCTGCGGACGCGGGCGGTCTGGGCGGTCGTCGTGGCCGCCTCCGGGATCGTGGTGGCCCTCCCCTTCGCCGGGGTCGTCGCGCTGCCCCTGGCGCACACCGCGCACGTCGACGCGCGAGGGACCGGCCCCTACGGCGACGTGACGCGGCGGCTGGCGGTCGTCGCGATCGTGCTCGCGTGGCTCGCGAACGTGGTGACGGCGCTGGCCATCCTGGCCGTCGGCTTCATGACCTACATGGCCTGGACGTACGCCGAGTCGCTCGGGACGCCGTACTGATCGCCCGACGCCCCGTACCGACGGGACGGACCGGGCACGGCGGCCGTGCTGCCTGGCCCCTCGCGTCGGCGCATGATGGGAGGACCGGGCTCGGGCGGCGGGCGGACGACGGCGCGAGGAGGCGGCGATGAGGGCGACGGTGGGCGACCGGATCGTGGTGGCGTCCGGGGTGGTCGGAGGGGCCGTGCGCGACGGGATCGTGATCGCGTGCCCGCACGGGGACGGCTCGCCGCCGTTCCAGGTGCGCTGGTCGGACACGGGGGAGGAGACGCTGGTCTTCCCCGGGGCCGACACGCTCGTGCAGCACGACGGCGGTGGCGCCGAGCCGGTGCGGCCTCCGCGGCCGGAGCCGGCGCGGGCGCTGTCCTGGGACGTGCGGGTGACCCTCGTGGAGTCCTCGGGGAGCACGACGGCCGAGGCGATGCTGACCCCCGGGCCGGACGTGGGGTCGCTGCGCGCCGTCGGGCATGCGCGCAAGGACCCGGGCGACACGGAGATCCCGGTGATCGGGGACGAGGTGGCGGCAGCCCGCGCGCTGCGGCGGCTCGCGGACGCGCTGCTCGGGCAGGCGGAGCAGGACATCTCGGCGCAGACGGGCCACCGGGCGCACGTGCATCCCTGACCGGTGCGGGTCAGGCGAGCTCGGCCCGCCGGCGCAGCAGGTGGTCGCGCTCGGGGGCGTGGTCGCACAGGGC
Organism: Isoptericola sp. NPDC060185; assembly: GCF_042728595.1. Taxonomy (NCBI): domain Bacteria; kingdom Bacillati; phylum Actinomycetota; class Actinomycetes; order Micrococcales; family Promicromonosporaceae; genus Isoptericola; species Isoptericola sp. NPDC060185. Next base: position 9,830 of record NZ_JBHWYY010000036.1, read on the forward strand.
GAGGGCCGCGTCGTAGGCGTGGCGCGCGCCGTCGAGGTCTCCGACGCGCCGCAGCAGCTCGGCGCGCAGCGACGGCAGGCGGTGCCCGGGCAGCGCCACCCCGGAGAGGGCGTCGAGGCCGGCCCGCGGCCCGGCGACCTCCGCGACGGCGACCGCGCGGTTGAGCCGCACCACCGGGGTGTCGGTCAGGGCGAGCAGCTCGTCGTACCGGGCCAGGATGCGGTCCCACGCGGTGGCGTCGGCGGAGGGGGCGATCGCGTGCTCGGCGGCCACCAGCGCCTGGAGCAGGTACGGCGCCGGGGGCGCGGCGGCGAGCGGCGCCAGGAGGTCCACGGCCTCGGCGATCTCGTCCTGGTGCCACCGGCCGCGGTCCTGGTCGGGCAGCGGCACGGGCGCGCCGTCGTCGACCCGTGCGTCGCGCCGTGAGTGCTGCAGGAGCACGAGGGCGAGCAGCGCGTCGAGCTCCGTCGAGCGGTCGGGGTCGCCGTCCGGGGGCACGACGTCCCGCAGGACCCGGACCAGCCGGACGGCCTCTCCGGCGAGCTCGGCGCGCACGACGGCGTCGCCCGTGGCCGGCGCGTAGCCGGCCGTGAAGGCGAGGTAGGCGACGTCCGCCGCGACGGCGAGCCGCTCCTCGAGCTCCGCGCCGTGCGGCAGGGCGAACCGCTCCCCGGCGAGCTTCTTGCGGGCCCGGGTGAGCCGGGCGGCCATCGTCGGCGTCGACTGCAGGAACAGCCGGGCGACGTCGGCGGTCGGCACGCCGAGCACCAGCCGCAGGCTCAGCGCGGACGCCGCCTCCCGCGACAGGCGAGGGTGCGCGCACAGGAGCACCAGGCGGAGCCGCTCGTCGGCGAGGGGCTCGCCAGCGTCCGCCATGACGCGGCGGGCCCGCGCGGCGAGGTCGGCCTCCACCTCCAGCAGCGGCATCGACCGGGCCAGGACCTGCTCGGAGCGGAGCCGGTCGAGGACCCGGCGACGGGCCGCCGTGAGCAGCCAGGCGGCGCCGTTCGCCGGAGTCCCGTCGTGCGGCCAGGTGCGGGCCGCCGCCTCGAACGCGTCGGCGAGACCGTCCTCCGCCAGGTCCAGGCGGCGGAACCGCGCGACGAGCAGGGCCAGCAGGCGGCCCCACTCGTCGCGCATGAGCGTCGTGAGCCGCGCCGAGGCGTCCGCCTCGGGCGAGATCACGGCAGGTGCGCCCTCACGCGTCGCCCTCGCCGTGGTCGACGACGGCCCGCACCTCGACGGTGCCGTCCGCACCGTCGTCGCCGGGGCCCGCCAGGATGGCGCAGACCTGCAGCAGGTCGTCGAGGTCGTCGGACTCGACCAGGTAGAACCCGGTCAGCTGCTCGGCCGTCTCGGCGTAGGGACCGTCCGTGACGACGACCCGGCCGCCGGCGTCACGACTGACCTTCTTGGCGGTGCGGGAGTGGGTGAGCTCGGCGCCGCCGGCCACGGTGTGCCCGCGCTCGGCGAGCGTCCGGGCGAACTCCTCGTGCCGCCCGTAGATCGCGGCGCGCTCCTCGGCGCTGGCCCGCTCGAAGGTGTCCTCGACGCCCGGCAGCAGTACGGCGTAGGTGGTCATGGTCCCATCGTCCTTCCTCGTGGTGTGACGTACACCTGGATGACGCGCGGGGCCGGGACGGATCGACAACCGGGGCAGCTCGAGTCCCCGGGGAAGATCGACAACCTGGCGCGGGTTGTCCTGTTCCGACCGCCATGCCGCCGGCACGCGCCGTCGGCATAGGGTCGACGACGGCGCGACCCGCCGCGTCCCCGCCCCTCGGAAAGGCCCACCCGTGCGCACCTCCCGCCCCGTTCTCGCGCTCGCCCTCGCGTCCGCCGCCACGCTCGCGCTCGCCGGCTGCTCGTCGTCGGACGGCGGCGGCGACGGCGCGCCCGCGGCGTCCGGCAGCGCGACCGACTGCCCGCCCGAGGGCATGAAGACCCTCACGGACGGCACCCTGACCGTCGGCGCGAGCGACCCCTTCGAGCCCTGGTACGTGGGGGAGCCGAACAGCGGGAAGGGCTTCGAGTCCGCGCTCGTGTACGCCGTCGCGGACGAGCTGGGCTTCGCGAAGGACGACGTCGAGTGGACGTCCGTCACCTTCGAGCAGATCATCAGCCCGGCCGTGAAGCCGTTCGACGTCGCGGCCTACCAGACGACGATCACCGACGAGCGCAAGGCTGCCGTCGACTTCTCCAGCCCGTACCTCACGAGCCGCCAGGGCGTCATCGTGGCGGACGAGGGCGAGTTCTCCGACGCCGCGAGCCTGGCCGACCTCAAGGGCGCGAAGATCGGCGTCACCGCCTCGCAGACGTCGCTCGCGGTCGCGGACGCCGCGTGGGGCGACGACGTCGAGGTGACGCCGTTCAACGCCGCAGGCGACGGGATGACCGCCCTGAGCTCGGGCACGATCGACGCGATGGTGATGGACGTCGACCAGGGCGTCGCCGCCACGACCGTCTACTTCCCGGACACGCACGTCGTCGGCTCCCTCCCGCCCGTCGGCGAGCCGGAGCAGCTCGGGCTGGTGCTCGACAAGGGGTCGTCGCTGACCGCGTGCGTGTCGGCCGCCGTCGACACGCTCGAGGAGAACGGCACCCTCGACGAGCTGCGGACCGCGTGGCTCAAGTCGGACGACGTCCCCGAGCTCTCCTGACCCCCGCGTGAGCGACCCCACGACCTCCCCGGCGACCACGCCCGCCGACGGCTGGCGGCCGTCGGACCGGGCGCGCGCCCGCGCGGCCTACCGGCGCGCCCAGCACCGCCGGGCGCTCCTCGTGGCCGGGGTCGCGACCGTCCTGGTGCTCGCCGCCGTCGTCTACGTCGTGACGACCGCCCCCGGCTGGGAGCGGGCGCGCGAGGCGTTCTTCTCGCCCGAGCGGGCGTGGGAGGTGCTGCCCGAGGTCGCGGCGGGCCTGTGGCTCAACCTGCGGGTGTGGGTGGTGGCGAGCGTCGTCGCGCTCGTCGTCGGGCTGCTGCTGGCGGTCGTGCGGACATCCCGGGTGCCCGCCCTGTTCCCGCTGCGGATCCTCGCCGTCGGGTACGTGGACGTGTTCCGCGGCGTGCCGCTGCTGCTGGTGCTGCTGCTGGTCGGCTTCGGGCTGCCCGCCCTGCGCCTGCCGTGGCTGCCGGTGAGCGCCGCGTTCCTCGGCGGGCTGTCGATCGTCGTCTGCTACACCGCGTACCTCGCGGAGATCTTCCGCGCCGGCATCGAGGCGGTGCACCCGTCGCAGGTCGCCGCCGCCCGGTCGCTGGGCCTGACGCGCGGGCAGGCGGCGCGGCGCGTCGTGCTGCCGCAGGCGGTCCGCAACGTCGCCGCGCCGGTCGCGAGCATGCTGGTGTCGCTGCAGAAGGACTCCGGCCTCATCTCGATCCTCGGCGCCGTCGACGCGATCCGCGCCGCGCAGATCGCCACCACCGGGGACTACAACTTCACGCCGTACGTGGTGGCGGGTCTGCTGTTCCTCGCGATCTCGATCCCGCTCACCCGGCTGGTCGACGCGTGGTCCGCGCGCCAGGGGTGGCGCGGCGAGCTGCGTGGCGTCGCCGGGGCGGGGGTGGTCCGATGAGCGCCGTCGTGCCGGGCGCGCCCCTGCTGTCGCTGCGCGGCGTCCGCAAGTCGTTCGGCACCGGTGACGCGCGCAAGGTGGTGCTCGACGGGGTCGACCTGGACGTCGCCGCGGGGTCGTGCGTCGTCGTCGTGGGCTCGTCGGGGTCCGGCAAGTCCACGCTGCTGCGCGTGGTCGACCTGCTCGAGGAGGTCGACGACGGGCAGGTGCTGCTCGACGGCCTCGACGTCGCCGACCCGTGGGTGGACGCCGACGCGGTGCGCGCCCGCCTCGCCATGGTGTTCCAGCAGTACAACCTGTTCCCGCACCTGCGCGTGCTCGACAACGTGACCCTGGCGCCGCGCGTCGTGCACCGGGTGCCGCGCCGGGAGGCCGAGGCGGCAGCCCTCGAGATGCTCGAGCGCGTGGGCCTCGCGGACAAGGCCCGCGCCTACCCGGACCAGCTGTCCGGCGGGCAGCAGCAGCGCGCCGCCATCGCCCGCGCCCTCGTCAGCGGCCCGGAGCTGCTGCTGCTCGACGAGGTGACCTCCGCCCTCGACCCCGAGCTGGTCGGGGAGGTGCTCGACCTCCTGCTGTCCCTGCGCGCCGAGGGCGTGGCCGGCCGCCCCACGACCATGCTCGTCGCGACCCACGAGATGGGCTTCGCGCGCGAGGTTGCCGACGAGGTCGTCTTCCTGCACGACGGGCGCGTGCACGAGCGCGGCACGCCCGAGCAGGTGCTCGGCGACCCGCAGCAGGAGCGCACGCGCGAGTTCCTGCGCCGCCTGCGCTGACGTCAGCTCCGCAGCGGCGCGGTGGCACCTGCACGGTCGACGAGGACGGCGAGCTGCTCGCGCGCGGTGAGGCCCAGCTTCGCCGTCGCCCTGCCGAGGTGCGCCTTCACGGTGGACTCGGAGAGGTAGAGGCGCTCGCCGATCTCCCGGTTCGACAGGCCGTGCGGGAGGTACGACGAGATCTCCAGCTCGCGGGCGGTGAGCCGGGCGAGCGCGTCCCGGGCCTCCGTCCGGCGGGAGTCGAGGCTCTGGCTGCCGCTCAGGTGCCGGATCACCGCGCCCGCGGACGCGTGGTCGAGGGCGCCGGCCCCGGCGGCGACCTCCCGGACGTGGCCGGCGATGTGCTCGGGCTCGTCGTCCTTGCTGAGGAATCCCTGCGCGCCCGCGGCCAGCGCCGCCACCACCGTCTCGTCCGTGCCGAACGACGTCAGCGCGATGACCGCCGGGGGCCGCGGGCGGCGGCGCAGCTCCCGGATCGCCTCCAGCCCGCCCGTGCGCCGCATGGTCAGGTCCATCAGCACCACGTCGGGCCGGTGCTCCGCGACGGCGGCCACCACCTCGTCGCCGTCCGAGGCCTCGCCGACGACGTCGATGTCCTGCGCGGTCAGCACCGTGGCCAGGAGCCGCCGCACCATCGGGTCGTCGTCGACGACGAGGACGCGCGTCACCTGCGGGATGGTAGCCCGGGGCTCCCGCGCTCGCCGGGGGACGCCCTGGTCACGCCCCGCGCGGGACCCACGGGAAGCGCGCCCGCACGACGAACGACCCGTCCTCGGGCCCGGCGAAGAGCGTGCCGCCCACGGCGGCGGCACGCTCCCGCATCCCGAGCAGCCCGGTGCCGGTGCCGGGCACGCCGGGGCCGCGGGGTGGCGTGCGGTCCAGCGGGTTGGTCACGAGGATGTCGACGCCCTGCTCCGGGGAGGCCGTCACGCGGACGTCGACGGGGGCTCCCGCCGCGTGCTTGCGCGCGTTCGTCACCGCCTCCTGCACCACGCGGAACGTCGCGCGCACGAGAACCGGCGCCGCCTTCTCGCCGTCGGACACCGCCACGGCCGTCGTCATGCCGGGGACCTCGCCGGCCATCCGCTCGAGCAGGGGCGCCGCGTCGTCGAGGGTCGCACCGGGGAACCCCGTCACCGTCTCACCCGACCGCAGCGTCGTCACCAGGGACCGCAGCTCCGCGATCGCCCGCTGGGCCGACGCGCGCATCTCGCGCGCGGCGTGCACCGCCTCCGGGTCGTCGGCACTCGTGACCTCGAGCGCCGACGCCTGCAGCGAGACCGCCGCCATGTGGTGCGCCACCGTGTCGTGCACCTCGCGGGCGACGAGCCGCCGCTCGTCCTCACGACGCACACGGTCGCGCAGGACCGCCGTCGCCGAGGCCTGCGCCTCCTGCTCCTCCCGTGCCCGCTCGGCCGCGACCCGCGCCCGCCGGACGAGGCCTGCGGCGACCGAGGCGCCGAGGAGGCCGAGCCCGACGACGACGTATGCCGCCACGGTCGGATCGGTGGACAGCACGCGGGTCTGCTCGTCGATCGTGACGAGCACCTGCGCGGCGTGCTCGCGCGTGCCGTCCCGGATCAGCGCCGCGGAGGTCGCCGCCGCCGTCGCCCCGGATGCCACCAGGCAGGTGCGTCTCGTGGCGCGGGCCAGCACCCACGGCAGTGCGAGCAGCGCCGCCGACGCGTCCAGGGGGAGCAGGACCGAGCAGGCGCACGCGCCGAGGCAGACGGCGAGCGGGAACCGCCGCCGCAGCACCAGGAGGCCCGCCAGGACGATCCCCACGAGCGCGCTCACGACGTAGAGGGCCGGGTGCAGGGCGCTGGCGGGCGCGGCCGCGTGGGATGCGAAGCCCACCGCGGTCAGGGCGCTCGCGGCGGAGACCACGACGGCGACGACCGTGCCGGCGACCGACGCCCAGCGCAGGACGGCGGAGCGGTCAGGTATCTCGCGGGTGCTCGGAGCATCCGTCGCTCGAGCGAACATGCATCGACAGTACGGCTCCGGCGCGCTTCGAGTCCGGCCGAGGCATGAGAGGTACCCGATCGGGTCATGGGGACTGCCCGATCGGGCGATGCCCTGCGGCCGCGACCGGAGCGAACCTGGGAACAGCTCGAACGCAGCATGCGTACCGACCACCAGGAGCAGCGATGACCGACCAGTTCCCGCCCCCCGCTCAGCCGACCGACCCCTCGCCCGAGCAGCCGCCCAGCCAGGCCGAGCTCAACCGGCGTGCCCGTGAGGCGAAGGCCACGGCCAAGGCCAACAAGAACTGGTTCGCGCGGCACAAGGTCCTGACCGGTGTCGGCGTCATCGCCGCCGTCAGCATCGCGGGCACGGCCATCGGCGGTGGCGGTGACGAGGACCCTGCGACCGCCGAGGCCCCGGCGGCCGCGGCGGTGGAAGCGACCGATGTCGGCGACGACCTGACCGCGGAGACGGCTGACGAGAACACCGTCGAGGACGCGGACGTCGAGGAGCCGTCCACGGAGCAGGCTGCCGAGGAGAAGACCGCGAAGGAGCCCGCCACGAAGGAGCCCGCCACGAAGGAGGTCGCGGACGGGCCCACCGTGGCACAGCAGAACGCGCTCGAGTCCGCGCAGTCCTACCTCGAGTACTCCGGCTTCTCCAAGCAGGGCCTGCTGGACCAGCTGACGTCCGAGTACGGCGACGGCTTCGAGACCGCCGACGCCACGTGGGCGATCAAGCACGTCGACGCCGACTGGAAGGCCGAGGCGGTCGAGTCCGCCGAGTCGTACCTGGAGTACGACTCGTTCTCCCGGTCCGGCCTGATCGACCAGCTGTCGAGCGAGTACGGCGACCAGTACACCCGCGCCCAGGCCGAGTACGCGGCCGACCAGGTGGGTCTCTGACGCCGTCTCCGCGCCTCGTCGGCGGCGCAGCCGCGGACCCGGGCCCCATCTCCCGAACGAAGGAACACAGTGAGCAACTCGACGCCGCCGCCCGGCTGGTATCCAGACCCGCAGAACCCGCAGTCGTCCCGCTGGTGGGACGGGCGAGCATGGGGCCCGTCAGCTCCGCCGGCCGCACCCACGACGCAGGCGGTTCCGACCCACCCCGCCGTCGTGCTGGGGACGGGCGTCTTCGTCCTCGCGATCGCCTCCCTGGTGTTCTTCTGGATCCCCGTCCTGGGCCTTCTGCTGGCTGCCGGAGCCGTCGCCTGGTCGATCGTCTCTCTGACGAGAAACCTGCGGACGTGGAAGGTCGTCAGCGCCACGGTGATCTCGTCCGTCGCGCTCGCCCTCGGCGTGGGGTTCACGGCGTCGACCGTCGGCGGCAACGATAACGGTGCAACCCCGTCGGTCGCGTCCAGCTCGACAACCGACGAGGGCGCGTCCGACGCCGCGTCGGAACCGGAGCCGTCCGATGCTTCACCCGCGGACGACCCGGACGAGTCGACACCGCCCGCTTCGCCGTCGGACAAGACCGAGAGCGAGAGGGCGTCGAGCGACGACACGAAGGCCGCGACGCCGGATCCTGCCGCGCAGTACGGCGAGCAGCCGCGGTCGGAACGAGAGTTCGTCACGATCGTCACCGACGGGTTCGCCGCGTTCGACAAGGCGGACACCGACCTCCAGCAGTCCGAGGCGATCCGCAAGCGCAATGCGAAGATCTGCGACGCGGTCGGCACGGCGGCCGACGACTGGACAGGCGTCGTCACCGACGTCGGCGCGAACGGCGAGGGCAAGGCGTGGGTCGAGATCGAGGTGGCGCCGAACATCACGGTGCAGACGTGGAACAACGCGCTCTCCGACACCTTCGACGACACTCTCATCCCGCCGGGGTCGTCGATGTTCGACAACCTGGTCGCCATGAAATCGGGCGACAAGGTGACGTTCTCCGGTGAGTTCGTCCGTGACGACGACGCGTGCGTGCAGACGACGAACATCACCCAGCATTTCAGTGGTGTCGATCCTCAGTTCCTCATGCGCTTCACCGCGGTCGGCGGGCGCTGAGGGTCTGCCTGCGCCGCGTGCTCGTTCCCCGGTCGCGCCGAACACCGCGCGGCCGGGGGAGCCGGTTTCGTTAAGGTGCCTGGAAACGGGCCGCCACCTGGCCTCGTGGTCACCATCGCTCGGAGGTCAGGGCATGCAGGGCACGTCGATCGGGTTCGTCGGCACGGGTCCGATGGGGGCGCCGATGGCGCGGAACCTGCTGACGGCGGGGTTCGACGTCGCGCTGTGGAACCGCACGTCGTCGAAGGCCGCGGCGGTCGCCGAGGGTGAGCCGCGCGCGACGGTCGCGGCGACGCCCGCGGAGGTGGCGCGGCCGGTGGTGGTCGCGATGCTCCCGGACCTGCCGCAGGTGCGCGACACCGTCGATCGCCCGGACGGGCTGCGCGCGGGGTGGGCGGCGGCCGGCGTCGTCGACCCGGTGCTCGTGGTGATGAGCACGGTGAGCCCGGTGGAGGTCACCGCCTGGGCGGGGGAACTCGCGGCTGACGGCATCCGGCTGGTCGACGCGCCCGTGAGCGGCGGCGTCGAGGGCGCGGTGGCGCGCAGCCTGAGCATCATGGTGGGCGGCGCGGACGAGGACGTCGCGGCCGTCCGGCGCGTGCTCGACGCGATGGGCACCACGGTGCGTCACCTGGGCCCGGTGGGTGCGGGGTCGCTCACCAAGACGTGCAATCAGATCATCGTCGGCGGCACGCTCAACGCGCTCGCCGAGGCGGTCGCCATCGCGCGCGCGGGCGGGCTCGACCTCGGGACGGTCCTCGAGGTGCTGGGCGGGGGCCTGGCGGGTTCGCGCCTCCTCGCCGACAAGGGTCGCCGCTACCTCAGCGGCGACTACTCGCACGGCGGCGCCTGCCGCACCCAGCTCAAGGACCTCGAGTTCGGCCTCGCCGCGGGAGAGGCGCTCGGCGTCGACACCGCCCTGACCCGCGTCGCGCGCGACCGCTACCAGCAGATGGTCGACCGCGGTGACGCGGAGCTCGACCACAGCGCCGTCATCCGCGTCGTCGTCTGAGGCCGTCCGGTCGTCGACACCGCCCGGTCGTTGCGCCAGGGCGCATGCGGTGGCCGTATCACTGCCGGTCCTGCGACCCTCCGAAGGTAGGTGGAGGGGACGACGATGAAGCGACTGGTGCTGTGCTGCGACGGGACGTGGAGCCACGCGGTGAACCCGCAGGTCTCCAACATCGAGAAGCTCGCGCGGTCCGTGCTGCGTTCCGGAGGGAGCCGGGAGCCGGACGTCGAGCAGATCGTCGGGTACGTGGCGGGCGTCGGCGCCCGCGGCTACCTGGCGGACCAGCTCCTGGGCGGGGCGTTCGGGTACGGGTTCACGCGCAACGTCGTGGACGGCTACCGGTTCCTGGCCATGAACTACGAGCGCGGCGACGAGATCGTGGTGCTCGGGTACTCGCGCGGCGCGTACACGGCGCGCAGCGTCGTCGGGATGCTGTCCCAGGTGGGGCTGCTGACCCCGGAGGCGACCGACGACGGGCTCCTGCACGAGGCTGAGCGGGTGTACCGCCTCAAGCCGCCGTCGCCACGCCGCGTGGCGTGGGCCGAGCGCACGACGGCGCGGGCGAAGCCCGGCTCCTGGCGGTACCGCAGGGCGGCGGCCGTGCTGGGTCGCGGCGGCGAGGTCGCGGCGGAGAAGGCGCGGTTCCGCGCCGCGCACGGCATCGAGGTGCCGGTGCGGTTCCTCGGCGTCTTCGACACCGTCGGCGCGCTCGGCGTGCCAGGCCCGTCGCGGCGCAAGAACCGCTTCCACGACGTGTCGCTGTCTCCGGCCGTCGCGACGGCCCGGCAGGCGCTGGCGATCGACGAGCGGCGGCTGACGTTCGCCCCCTGCCTGTGGACGGTGCCCGACGGCGACCCGCCCGAGCGCGTGCAGCAGGTGTGGTTCCCCGGCACGCACGGCGACGTCGGCGGCGGGGGAGCGCGCTGCGGCCTGTCCGACATGGCGCTGCAGTGGATGGCGGACGAGATGCGGGCCGTGGGCGTCCAGTTCGACGAGCGCCGCCTGGCGCGCCAGCTGACCCCGAAGGCCGAGCTGATCCTGGCGCAGTCGCCCCCGTGGCCCTTCCGCATCCTCAACGCGGTCAAGCGCACCTGGCCGCGGTACGGGACGGTCGACGGGCGGGTCGTGTTCCGCCGCGGCCTGCGGGTCCTGGCGCTGCCTGCGGCGACGTCGACGGCGTCGACGCTGCCCGCGATCGCCGGCCCGGCCGGCGGCGTCGCCTCCGCGTGGCGCGACGGCGTGCGGCTCGCGGACACGGTGCTGCGGCACGTGCTGCGGGACGGCTACGCAGCCCTCGCGCCGAACCTCGGCTGGTGGATGGCGGAGGCCGGCGGCGTGGAACGGCTCCCCGTGGAGCGGGTGGACGCCGCGCGGGGCGACATGCGGCACCTGGTGGTCCCCGGCGAGGACGACCCCGCCACGGAGCGTGGGCCGCGCGCCCTCACGGCGGGTCGGTGAGGCGGCCGGATCGCGGCGTCGCCGTCAGGCGTCGTAGGCGTCCTTGACGACGAGGACGGGCACGGAGGCGTCGAGCAGCACCCGCTGCGTCGTCGTGCCGATGAGAAACGTGCCGGCGCTCGAGCGCTTGCGCGAGCCCAGCACGACGAGCGTCGCGCCGGACTGGTCGGCCGCGTCGAGGATCGCGTCGGCGGGCTCGGTGCCGGGGGACCGGCGGGTGACGGACTGGACCTCGACGCCCTGCGGCGCCTCCTCGAGGAGGCTCTCGAGCGGGTCGCCGTCGACGGGGTCGTCGGAGCGGGCCAGGTGCACGACGTGCAGGGCGAGGCCCCTGCGGGCAGCCTCCGCGATCGCCGTCCGGACGGCCGCCTCACCGTGCGGCGAGGGGTTGTAGGCCACGAGCACCGTCATGCGCACACTCTCGCACATGGAGGGAACCCTCCGCCGGTCCGGGCCGTTGTCCCCACGACCCGACGAAGGAGCTCCCGCCATGCAGTGTCCGCATGACCAGTCCGTCCTCGTGATGACCGAGCGCAAGGGCGTCGAGATCGACTACTGCCCCCAGTGCCGCGGCGTGTGGCTCGACCGGGGCGAGCTCGACAAGATCATCGACCGCTCGATGGAGGCCGAGATCGCCGCCGAGGCCGGGTCGCCGATGCCGCCCGCGGAGCCCGCCTACGGCGGCCCTGCCGCGTCCCCTTACCCGCCGCGGTACGACGACCGCGCCCCCGACCCCCGCGGCTACGACGACAGGCGATACGACGACCGCCGGGACGACCGCCGGGACGACCGCCGCTACGACGAGCAGCGTCGCGACGACCGCGGATACGACCCGCGCTACCGCAAGCGCAAGAAGAAGGAGTCCTGGCTCGAGGACCTGTTCGACTTCTGACGCGCCGGCCGGCGAGCCGCGGCCCGGGCGGGCGCCGCCTCAGGAGGCGAGCTGCTCGCGGATCTGCCGCTTGGCGCGGGTGAGCATGCCGGCCATGCCGTTGAGGCGCAGCGGGCTCACCGCCCGGGTGAGGCCGATCATGAGGGGAAAGTCGTCGGGCACGTCCAGCACCTGCTGCGGCGTGAGCCCGGACAGCCCCTGGGCGAGGATCGACGCGAACCCCCGAGTGGTGGGCGCCTCCTGCGGTGCGGTGGCGTAGAAGTGCACGACGTCGCCGTCGACCTCGGCGAACGCGCGCACGGGGGACTGGCACTCCTCGACGCGCTCCAGCAGGCCCGGCGCGCTCTCGTACCGGGCGGGCAGGCCCGGCAGCTCGCGCGAGAACTCCAGCAGGAGCTGCAGCCGCTCGCGCTCGGGCAGGGCGAGGAAGTCCTCCCGGATCTCGGACAGCGACTCGGGCAGGGCGGCGGCGTCGGTCATGGTTCCAGTCTCTCTCGGTGCGGGGAGGTGCCGTCGCCGACGACGTAGTCCGAGACGGCGCGAGGTAGTCGCGTTCCCGCCGAGGTAGTGGACCAGACCACTACCTCGGCGAGATCGGGACTACCTCGGCGGGATCGGGACTACCTCGCGGGTCAGGCGGCCTGCTGCTGCTTGACGCTCGCGGGGACCTCGCCCGGCTCGGCGCCCGCGACGATCGGGACGCGCACGGCGTTGCCCCACTCGGTCCACGAGCCGTCGTAGTTGCGCACGTCGTCGATGCCGAGCAGGTAGCGCAGCGCGAACCAGGTGTGGCTGGAGCGCTCGCCGATGCGGCAGTACGTGATCACGGAGTCGCCCTCGGTCAGGCCGAGGCCGCCCTCCTGGTAGATCGCCTCGAGCTCGGCGCGGGTCTTGTACGTGCCGTCCTCGGCGACCGCGGTGGCCCAGGGGACGTTGCGCGCGGACGGGATGTGGCCGCCGCGCAGCACGCCCTCCTCCGGGTAGTCCGGGATGTGCAGGCGCTCGCCGGAGAACTCCTGCGGGGAGCGGATGTCGACCAGCGGCCCGTTGCCGAGGTGGGCGAGCACGTCCTCCTTGAAGGCGCGGAACGTCGTGTCGTCGCGCTCCACGACGGGGTAGATGCCCGGGACGGGGGAGGGGACGTCGGCGGTGAGCTCGCGCCCCTCGGCGACCCACAGGTTGCGGCCGCCGTCGAGCAGGCGGACGTCCTCGTGCCCGAACAGGGTGAACACCCATGCCGTGTACGCGGCCCACCAGTTGTTCTTGTCGCCGTACAGCACGATGGTCGTGTCGCGAGAGATGCCGCGGGACGCGAGCAGGTCGGCGAAGCCCGCGCCGTCGAGGTAGTCGCGCTCGACCGGCTGCAGCAGGTCGGTGTGCCAGTCGATCTTCACCGCGCCGGGGATGTGGCCCGTCTCGTAGAGCAGGACGTCCTCGTCGGACTCCACGACCACCAGGCCCGGGGTGTCGAGGTTCTCGGCGAGCCACGCCGTCGTGACGAGGCGCTCGGGGTGCGCGTACTCGGCGAGGCGCGGCGTCGGGTCGGTGGGTGCGGGCATGGCTTCCTCCATCTGGGGCGGCGTCGGAGCGGCGTCCGGACGCCGGCGGGTGCGGTGGTCCGTGGCCACTCTAGGAACAGCGCGACCAGCGGCGACAGCCCATGTCCAGAATGTGGGACCACGATGCGAGACGCCCCCCTGCATCACGAGAAGACCGCGATGCGGAAGTGTCCTTCCGAAATCCTTGTGGTCGCTCTCACCGAGTGCTAGCGTCGCGGATGCCAAAGGCGGGCCCGGGCCGTGCGGACGCCGACGTCGACGTCGGCACGGTGGTCGACTCCGATCGATCCGACACCGGCAGCTATCAACCAGGCGGCATGAAGGACAACTCGCCTGCAGCGGCCCGCCGAGCTCCCGGTCTCCCGTACCGGACCCGGTGAGGTGCCGACGGACCCGTGGTGTGCCCGGGGGTCGCTGCCCGAACCCGTGGAGACTCACCATGGACCGCAATGCCGTGATCAACACCCAGCCAGCACGCACGGCCGTTCCCGTGGACGCAGCACACCTCGAGAAGGCCGTCACCCTCGCCGTGGACAGCGTCGCGAACGCGGGCGGCCCCTTCGGTGCCGTCGTCGTCACCCGTGACGGCCGCGTCGTCGAGGGCAACAACCGCGTGACCCAGGACAACGACCCCACCGCGCACGCCGAGGTCACCGCCATCCGGCGGGCCTGCGCCGAGCTCGGCACGTTCGACCTGTCGGGGGCCGTGCTCTACTCGAGCTGCGAGCCGTGCCCGATGTGCCTCGCCTCCGCCCTGTGGGCGCGCGTGGACGCCGTCTACTTCGCCGCCGACCGCCACGACGCGGCCGCCGCGGGGTTCGACGACGCCGTGTTCTACGACTTCTTCGCCGCTCGCCTGGGAGACCACCCCGGGGCCGGCGACGGGGACGGCGTCATGACCGTGCGCCACGAGCGCACCGCCAGCGCCGTCGCGCCCTTCGACGCGTGGCGTGTCCTCGACACCCGCATCGACTACTGACGCGCGCGGGCCGGAAAGGACACAACGACGTGACCATCCTGGGAACCCGGCGGGACACCGCCGAGAACGACAAGACGCCCTCCGCCGCCGCCCGCCGCGGCGTGCTGGAGCGGCTGTTCAAGATCACCGAGCGAGGCTCCACCACGGGACGTGAGATCCGTGGCGGGCTGGTGACCTTCTTCGCGATGGCGTACATCGTCATCCTCAACCCCCTCATCCTCGGCGGCACCAGCGCCGAGAACGCGCCGACCGACGTCGCGGGCGGCTGGCTCGCGACGGCCCAGGTCGGCGCCGTCACCGGCCTCGCCGCGGGCGTGCTGACCATCCTGTTCGGCCTCGTCGCGAACCTGCCGTTCGCGCTCGCGGCCGGGCTGGGGATCAACTCGTTCCTCGCCGTGGCCGTCGTCGGCGACGTGACGTGGCCCGAGGCGATGGGCCTCGTGCTCATCAACGGCGTGCTCATCGTGCTGCTCGCCGCGACCGGTGCGCGGTCGGCGATCTTCAACGCCGTCCCGCGCCAGCTCAAGGCCGCCATCACCGTGGGCATCGGGCTGTTCATCGCCTTCATCGGCTTCGTCGACGCCGGCTTCGTCACCCCCACCGAGGGCGGCCCGCCGGTGCAGCTCGGCGACGGGGGGTCGATCACGACCGTCCCGACGATGATCTTCGTCTTCGGCCTGCTCCTCATGGGCATCCTCGTGGCTCGCAAGGTCAAGGGCGGCCTGCTCATCGGGCTGGTCGCCACGACGATCGTCGCGATCGTCGTCGAGGCCGTGGTCAAGCTCGGGCCGGCGAGCGCCGACAACCCGGGCGGCTGGAGCCTGTCGGTGCCCGCGCTGCCCGACACCCTGGTCTCGGTTCCGGACCTGTCCCTGCTGGGACAGTTCAGCTTCGGCGCCTTCGACCGCATCGGGGCGCTCGCGGCCACGATGCTCGTGTTCACGCTGTTCTTCACGAACTTCTTCGACGCGATGGGCACGATGACGGGCCTCGCCAAGCAGGGCGGTCTGGCCGACGCCGACGGGAACTTCCCGCGCATCAAGTCGGCGCTCGTGGTCGAGGGCGTGGGCGCGGTCGTGGGCGGCGCGACGTCGTCGTCGTCGAACACGGTGTTCGTGGACTCGGCGGCGGGCGTCGGCGAGGGGGCGCGCACCGGCCTGGCGTCGGTCGTGACCGGCGCGCTGTTCCTGGCCGCCATGTTCCTCACGCCGCTCACCGCCGTCGTGCCGATCGAGGTCGCCAGCGGCGCCCTCGTCGTGGTCGGCGCGATGATGATGCGAGAGATCAAGGAGATCGACCTGGGCGACTTCTCCGTCGCCCTGCCGGTGTTCCTCACGGTCGTGACCATGCCGCTGACGTACTCCATCGCCAACGGCATCGGGATCGGCTTCGTCACGTGGGTGCTGCTGCGGTTCGCCTGCGGCCGGGCGCGCGAGGTGCACCCGCTGCTGTGGGTGGTCGCCGCGGGCTTCCTCGTGTACTTCGTGCGCGGCCCGCTCTCGGCGGCGCTCGGCGCCTGACGTCGTCGGTCGGGCCTGCCGCGACCCGGCAGGCCCGACCGTCGGGGAGGGACCTTCGATGCTCACCCTTGCTGACCAGCTCGCCGCGTGGCTCGAGCCCGGCGCGCCGCCGTTCGCCGTCGCGACGGTGGTCGGCGCGTCGGGCTCCGTGCCCCGGCCCGTCGGCACCGCGATGGCGGTGCGCGCCGACGGCGCCGTGATCGGCAGCCTCTCCGGCGGCTGCGTGGAGGCCGCCGTGCACGCGGCCGCCCTCGACGCGATCACCGTCGGCGCGTGCCACCGCGAGACCTTCGGCTACTCCGACGACGACGCGTTCGCCGTCGGGCTCACCTGCGGGGGATCGCTCGAGGTGCACGTGCAGCCCGTGCGCCCCGGCGACCCGGACGACCCCGCCGCGGCCGCGCTCGCGCGCCTCGTCGCCGACGACGGCGGCGCGCCCGCCGCGCTCGTGCGCCGCCTCGACGTCGCGCGGCCCACCGCCGTCCTCCTCGGCGACCTGTCAGCGCCACGCGGGGGTATGGCCCGTTCTGGCTCTGACAACCCGTTGCACGGCCTGGTCGACGACGGCGCCCTGCCGGCGGTGTCCGCGCAGGTCGCGGCGGTGCTGCGGGCGGGCGGCGCTGCCACGGTGCACGCGGCCCCCGGTGTGCGCGACGGCGCGTGCGAGCCCGAGGAGCCCGCGGCGCTGCTCGTGGAGACCCGGCTGGCGCCGCCGCGGTTCGTCGTCGTCGGCGCCAACGACTTCGCCGGCGCGCTGGTGCGCGCCGTGCACCTGCTCGGGTACCACGTGACCCTCGTGGACGCCCGCGAGGTGTTCGCCGCGCCGCGCCGGTTCCCGCAGGCCGACGAGGTGGTCGTCGACTGGCCCGACCGCTACCTCGCCGCCGAGGCCGCGGCCGGCCGGCTCGACCCGCGCACCGCCGTCGCCGTCCTCACCCACGACGTGAAGTTCGACGTCCCGACCCTGCGGCTCACCCTCGGCCTGCCGCTGGCATACGTCGGCGCGATGGGCTCGCGGCGCGCCCACGCACAGCGCCTCCAGGCCCTGCACGACGAGGGCGTCACCACCGACCAGCTGGCGCGCCTGCGCTCGCCGATCGGCCTCGACCTCGGGGCGGTGACGCCGGAGGAGGTCGCCGTGTCCGTGGTGGCCGAGCTCCTCGCCGTCCGCTACGGCCGCGACGCGGCCGTCCCCCTGAGCCGCACCGACGGGCCGCTGCATGCGACCTCTCGCCCGTCCTCCAGCACCACCCGAAGCAAGGAGCACTCCCGGTGGACATGAACACCGTCACCGACCTGGTCCCTACCTCCGACCCCGCCGACTGGCGCGAGGGCGACGCGTGGCTGGCCGGCGGCACCGTCCTGTTCTCGTACGGCAGCCAGACGTTGCGCCGCCTGCTGGACGTCACGACCGCCGGCTGGCCCGCGCTCACCGTGACCGACGACGGCCTCGAGATCGCCGCGACCTGCACCGTCGCCGAGCTGTACGCGTTCCCGGAGGGCGCGGCGTCGACCCCGGTGCGCGACGAGTGGCGTGCGCTGGACCTCGTGCGCCCGTGCTGCGACGCGTTCGTCGCGTCGTTCAAGATCTGGAACACCTCGACCGTCGGCGGCAACGTCGCGACGTCGCTGCCCGCGGGCCCGATGACGTCGCTGACGGCGGCGCTCGACGGCGTCGCCGAGGTGTGGGGTCCCGGCGGTGGACGGCGCACGCAGCCCGTGGCCGAGCTCGTGACGGGCGAGATGCGCAACACCCTCGCCCCCGGCGAGCTGCTCCGCGCGATCCGCGTCCCCGCCGCCGCGCTACGGGCCCGGACCGCGTTCCGCCGGCTGTCGCTGTCGAACCTCGGCCGCTCCGGCGTGCTGCTGATCGGGCGCCTCGACGCGCCCGACGACGGCGGCGCACTGGTGATCACGGTGACCGCGTCGACCCGTCGGCCGGTCCAGCTGCGCTTCGCCGCCGGCGCGCACCCGGACGCGGCCGGCCTGGAGGCGGCGATCGACGCCGCGATCCCGGACGACCTGTACCACGACGACATCCACGGCCTGCCCGCGTGGCGCCGCGACATGACCTACCGGCTCGCGGAGGAGATCCGCACCGAGCTCACCACCGAGCTGTTCGACAGCACCACCGACGGAGGCCGGCGATGACCGACGCGACCACCCACCCCACGACCGCGGCCCCTGCGCACTCCGCGACATCGCCCGCCCTCACGTCCGCCCTGCGCGTCGACGGCCGCGACGTCGACGCCGTCCCGCGGGCGGGGCAGTGCCTGCGCACGTTCCTGCGCGAGCAGGGCTCCCTCGGGGTGAAGAAGGGCTGCGACGGCGGGGACTGCGGCGCGTGCACCGTGCACGTGGACGGCGTGCCCGTGCACAGCTGCGTGTACCCCGCGCGGCGCGCGGCCGGGCGCGACGTCACGACGATCGGGGGACTCGCCGCGACGGCCGAGGAACCGACGGCCGACGGGCTGCACCCCGTGCAGCAGCGCTTCCACGACGCGCAGGGCTTCCAGTGCGGCTTCTGCACCGCCGGCATGATCATGACCGCCGCCACGTTCGACGACGAGCAGCGCGCCAACCTGCCCCGCAACCTCAAGGGCAACCTGTGCCGCTGCACCGGGTACCGAGCGATCGAGGACGCGGTGCGGGGGACCGAGAACGCCGAGACGATCGGCGGCTGCGGCACCGCGTTCGGCACCTCGGAACCGGCTCCGGCGAGCCGGGGCGTGGTCACCGGGCAGGTGCGGTACACGCTCGACGTCGACCCCGACGCCTATCCCGGGCTGCTGCACCTCAAGCTGGCGCGCTCGCCCCACGCCCACGCGCGGATCACCGCGATCGACGCCTCCGCCGCGCTCGCGGTGCCCGGGGTGGAGGCCGTGCTCACCCACGAGGACGCGCCCACGGCCCGATTCAGCACCGCCCAGCACGAGCTGTGGACGGACGACCCGGACGACACGCGCATCCTCGACGACGTGGTCCGGTTCGTCGGGCAGCGCGTGGCCGCTGTTGTCGCCGACTCGGTCGCGGCGGCAGAGGAGGGCGTGCGCCGGCTGCGCGTCACCTACGAGGTGCTGCCCGCCGTCGTCGACCCCGAGCAGGCGATGGCGCCCGGTGCGCCGCTCGTGCACCCTGGCCTCGACGCCGCGGCCGCGCGGGTCGCGCGGCCGGAGGCGAACGTCGTCGCCGAGCTGCACAGCGAGCTCGGCAACGTCGAGGCAGGGCTCGCGGAGGCCGACGTCGTGCACGAGGCCACCTACCGCACGCAGCGCGTGCAGAACGCGGCCCTGGAGACGCACGCGGCGATCGCGTCGTTCGACGACGACGGCCGGCTGGTGGTGCGGTCGTCGACCCAGGTGCCGTTCCTCGCCCGCCGCCATCTGGCGCGGGTGCTGGACCTGCCGATGGACCGCGTGCGCGTGGTGTGCGAGCGCGTGGGCGGCGGGTTCGGCGGCAAGCAGGAGGTGCTCGTCGAGGACGTCGCCGGGCTCGCCGCCCTCAGGCTCGGCCGTCCGGTCCAGCTGGAGCTCACGCGCACCGACACGTTCGTCGGCACGACGACGCGGCACCCGTTCCGCATCCGGGTCCGGGCAGGCGCCCGGCGCGACGGCACGCTCACCGCGCTGCACCTGGACGTGCTGAGCAACACCGGCGCGTACGGCAACCACGGGCCGGGCGTGATGTTCCACGGCTGCGGCGAGTCGATCGCCGTCTACACCTGCGCGAACAAGAAGGTCGACGCGCACGCCGTCTACACCCACACCCTGCCGTCCGGGGCGTTCCGCGGGTACGGGCTGAGCCAGATGATTTTCGCCGTCGAGTCCGCGATCGACGAGCTGGCCCGGCAGCTCGGCATGGACCCCCTCGAGGTGCGGCGCCGCAACGTGGTCCGTCCGGGGGTGCCGATGCTGTCCACCGGGCCGGAGCCGGAGGAGGACGTGCTGTACGGCAGCTACGGCCTCGACCAGTGCATCGAGCTCGCCGACGACGCGCTGGCTCGCGGGCGGGCCCGCGACGTCGCGGAGTACGGCGCCGACCCCGCGGACCCGTCGCGCCCGTGGCTCGGGGAGGAGTGGGGCGTCGGCGAGGGCACGGCCGTGTCGATGATCGACACGGTCCCGCCGCGCGGGCACGTGTCGCACGCCCGCGCCCGGCTGCGCCCGGACGGGGTGGTGGAGGCCGAGGTCGGCACCGCCGAGTTCGGCAACGGCACCACGACCGTGCACGCGCAGCTCGTCGCCTCGGCCCTCGGGCAGCGGGCGGCCGACGTCGTGGTGCGGCAGTCCGACACCGACCTCGTCGAGCACGACACCGGTGCCTTCGGGTCCACCGGCACCGTCGTCGCCGGCAAGGCGTCGCTCGCGGCCGCGACGGAGCTGGCGGAGCGCGTGCGCGTGGTCGCGTCGTCGCTCACGGGCACCCCGTCGGCGGAGTGCCGGCTGGTGCCCGGCGGGGTCGAGTACGAGACCGGCGCGGTGGTGCCGCTGGCCGAGGTGGCGCGGCACGCGCGCACCGCGGGCGTGCGGCTCGAGGCCGAGGGCCGGTGGGGCGGCACGCCGCGGTCGGTCGCGTTCAACGTGCACGGCTTCCGCGTGGCCGTGCACCGCGGCACCGGCGAGATCCGCATCCTGCAGAGCGTGCAGGCCGCCGACGCGGGAGAGGTCGTCAACCCGCGCCAGTGCCGCGGCCAGATCGAGGGCGGCATCGCGCAGGCCCTCGGCGCCGCACTGTACGAGGACGTCGTGATCGACGACTCCGGCCGCGTGGTGACCGACATCTTCCGCCAGTACCACCTGCCCACCTTCGCGGACGTGCCCCGCAGCGAGGTCTACTTCGCGCAGACCTCCGACTCGACCGGGCCGATGGGCGCGAAGTCGATGAGCGAGAGCCCGTTCAACCCTGTCGCCCCCGCGCTCGCCAACGCGCTGCGCGCCGCCACCGGCGTCCGGTTCACCGAGCTCCCGCTCGCGCGGGACAAGGTCTACCTGGGCATGAAGGCCGCCGCCGCGACGTCCTGACCGAAGGTTGTGGGTGGGCTTCTGGCCCTGTTTCAGGCGGAAACAGGGCCAAACGCCCACCCACAACGATCAGGCCAGCAGGTCGAGGTCGGCCTCGGTGTCGAGGTCGCGGCCGTCGCCGGGATGGGTGACGACGTCGATCAGGTCGGCGTGCGCGCGCAGGAACGCGCGCGCGCCGGCGTCGCCCTCGGCGCTCGCGGCGGCCGGGCCGGCGAGCGCGGCGTCCAGCACGAGCGGGTGGGACCAGCGGGGCGTGCCCTCCTCGGGCGCGGGGGCGCCGGCCCACCGGGACGCGGTCACGCGGCCGGGCCGGTGCGCCGCGAGGAGGCGGGCGACGTCGTCGGGCGTGACGCCCGGCTGGTCGACATGCGCGACGACGAGGCGCGCGACGGGGCCGTCGAGGGGCTCCAGCGCCGCCGCGACGCCCGCCTGCAGCGACGAGGCCATGCCGGTGGCCCAGCGGTCGTTGACGACGACGCGGGCGGCAGGTTCGGCGAGGCGGTCGGCGGCGGCCGCCACCCGCGCGGCGTCGGCGCCGAGCACGACGACGACGTCGTCGCAGCCGCCACCGAGAAGGACGCGGGCGACGTGCTCCACGAGGGGCCGGCCACGGTGGGGGAGCAGGGCCTTGGGCCCCCGGCCGAGACGCGTGCCCGCACCCGCCGCGAGCAGGACGGCGACGCTGCGGCCGCCCAGGAGCGGGTGCGCGGGTTCGGTCACGACGCGTCGTGGCGCGCGTCGTAGCGCTGCTGCGCTGCGCTGACCTCGTCGACGGCGCCCTCGAGCACGTCGATGAGCCCGACGAGCCGGTCGGCCACCTTCCGTCCGAGGTCGGTCAGCGAGTACTCGACGTGCGGGGGGATGGTGGTGCGCACCTCGCGCGCGACCATGCCGTCGCGCTCGAGGGCCTGCAGCGTCTGCGCGAGCATCTTCTCGCTGACCCCGTCGATCCGGCGGCGGAGGGCGTTGAACCGCACCGCTCCGTCGCGCAGACCCGCGACGGTGAGCACGCCCCAGCGGCCGGTGACGGCCTCGAGCGCCTGGCGCGAGGTGCAGTCGCGCGCGAAGACGTCGGCGATCATCGCGTCGGTCGGGCCGGGGCCCGCCTCGGCCCGGTCGACTGCAGTGGGGGAGTCAGGGGTCACCCATCCAGGATAGGCCGCGAACCCACGGTGTGCACTGTGAGGAGCACCGCACGTGCTGACGGTTGGCACTTTCTAAAAGTTAGTGCATGCTGGGAGTGCGGCCGCGAGCCGCGCACCCCCGATCGTCCGTGAAGTGGAGCATCGCCATGACCATCGCCGTCACCGGAACCAGCGGCCACCTGGGTCGCCTCGTCGTCGAGTCCCTCCTGGCCCGGGGCGCCGCGCCCTCGGACGTGGTCGCGCTCGCCCGCTCGACGGCGAAGGTCGCCGACCTCGCCGACCGCGGCGTCGTCGTCCGCGAGGCCGACTACGACCGCCCCGAGACCCTCGTGCCGGCGCTGGACGGCGTCGAGGTGCTGGTGTTCGTCTCGGGTTCCGAGGTCGGCCGCCGGGTGCCGCAGCACCGCGCGATGATCGAGGCGGCCCAGGGGGCCGGCGTCGGACGCGTCGTGTACACGAGCGCCCCGCACGCCGACACGTCCCCGCTGATCCTCGCCCCCGAGCACAAGGCGACCGAGGAGATGCTCGCCGCGTCCGGCCTGTCCACCACCGTCCTCCGCAACGGCTGGTACACGGAGCTCTACGTGGGCGACGTGCAGCAGGCGCGCGAGACGGGCGAGGTCGCGCGGAGCGCGGGCGAGGGGCGTACCGCCTCCGCGAGCCGCGCGGACTACGCCGAGGCCGCGGCCGTCGTCGCCCTCGACGCGCGTCGCGACGGCGCCCACGACGGCGCGGTGTACGAGCTGTCCGGCGACGTGGCGTGGACCTTCGACGACCTTGCCGCCGCCGCGGCCGAGATCGTCGGCCGACCCGTGACGTACCGGCGCCTGACCGCGGACGAGCACCGTGCGGCGCTGGTCGCCGCCGGGCTGGACGAGGACACCGCCGCGTTCGTCGTCGCGCTCGACGGCGACGCGCGCGCCGGGCTGCTCAGCGAGACCTCGGGCGACCTCGCCCGCCTCATCGGCCGCCCCACGACGCCGCTCGCCGACGGCCTGCGCCGCGCGTTGGACGCGTCGTGACCCCGCTGGCGGGCGACCGTCTCGCCGACGACACGCGCATGGACGCGGTCACGCTCCACGTGCGCGACCTCGACCTCATGACCCGGTACTACCGCGACGCGCTCACGCTCACGGAGCTCGCCGTGCCGGACGGCCTCGAGCTGCCGGCCGGCGCGCGCCGCGAGGAGACCACCGTGCTGGGCCGCGGGACGACGCCGCTCGTCGTGCTGCACCGGTCGCCGGACCTGCCCGCGCCCGGCCGCGGCGAGGCGGGCCTGTTCCACACGGCCGTGCTTTTCGACGACGAGCCCGGGCTGGCGCACGCGCTCGCGTCCGTCGCGACCACCGCGCCCAGCACGTTCATCGGCAGCGCGGACCACCTCGTGTCGCAGGCGTTCTACTTCACCGACCCGGAGGGCAACGGCGTCGAGCTGTACGCCGACCGGCCGCGCGAGGAGTGGTCGTGGGACGGCGCGCACGTGCGCATGGACACGCTGTACCTGGACCCGAACGCGTTCCTCGGCGACCACCTCACCGACGCCGCGCGGGACGCCCTCGCCACCGCCGACCCGGAGGCCCGCGCCACGGCCACCCGCGCGGCCGGCGCGGGCGCCGTCGTCGGGCACGTGCACCTGCAGGTGGGCGACGTGCCCGCCGCCCGCCGCTTCTACGTCGACACCCTCGGCTTCGCCGAGACGGCGAGCGTGCCCGGCGCGCTCTTCGTCTCCGCGGGCGGGTACCACCACCACATGGCGATGAACACGTGGAACAGCCGGGGAGCGGGCCCGCGCGCGTCGACGCTCGGCCTCGGCACCGTGGCCATCACGGTGCCCGGCGCCGACGACGTCGGTGCGCTGCGCGAGCGCCTGTCCCGGGCCGGCGTGGCGGTGCGCGACGACGGCGCGGCCCTGCGCTTCGAGGACCCGTGGCGCAACGCCGTGGAGGTCCGCGCGGCCTGACGGTCTCGGCGGCGTGGACCGGATCGCTTCCCGGGGCGAACATTTCCTACACTCGCGCGGTGCGTCGTGTGCTGAGTGGCTGGTTGGACCTGTTCGTCGTCACGCTCGTCCTCGTGATGGTCCTGGGCCTGGTGGTCCCCGTTCCCCCGGCGGCGCAGCAGGTCGTGGACGTCGCGGCGGACGTCGCGGTCACCGTCCTCTTCCTCGTCTACGGCATGCGGCTGTCCACCCGCGAGGTGTGGGCGGGGCTGCGCAACTGGCGGCTGCAGGGCGGCATCCTCGCGGCCACGTACGTCGTGTTCCCGGTGCTGGGGCTCGTGGTCGCGTGGGCGGTCACGCCGCTCGTCGGGGCGCCGCTGGCCGCCGGGATCCTCTACCTGTCGCTGCTGCCGTCCACCGTGCAGTCGTCGGTGGCCTTCACGTCCGTGGCCCGCGGCAACGTCGCGGGCGCCATCTGCGGGGCCACCGTGTCCAACGTGCTGGGCATGGTCGTGACACCGCTGCTCGTGCTGTGGCTGATGACCGACGCTGACGGCTCGGGCGGTGCGGCCGCCGGGCACGGGCTGGACGGCCTGCAGACCGTGCTGCTGCAGCTGCTGCTCCCGTTCGTCGTGGGCCAGCTGCTGCAGCCGTGGGTGGGCGGCTGGATCCGGGCCCGCCGCTGGCTCACCCTCGGGGTGGACCGCGGCACCATCCTGATCGTCGTGTTCTCCGCGGTCGCGGCCGCCAGCTCCGCGGGCGTCTGGGCCGGCATCTCCGGCTGGGCGATCGTGGCGCTGCTGGCCGTGAGCGCGGTCATGCTCGCCGTGATGCTCGGTGTCACCTGGTGGGGCGGCGCCGCGCTGCGGCTGCCCCTCGAGGACCGTGTCGCGCTCCTCATGTGCGGGTCCAAGAAGTCCCTCGCCACCGGCCTGCCCATGGCGAGCGTGCTCTTCCCCGTCGCCGCCGCCGGCGTCGTCGCCGTGCCCGTGATCATCTTCCACCAGCTCCAGCTCGTGGTCTGCGCGGTCCTCGCGCGGCGCCTGGCGCTGCGCGACCACGAGGCCGGACGAGCCGCTGCGAGCACGCCGACTGCCGCCTAGCGTCGGCCGCATGGCGAAGGACGACGACGGCGAGCGGTGGTCGCAGGACGTCACCGAGCACTCCGACGCCCTGGATCTCGAGAACGAGGTCTTCACCTGGGACGACCCTGCGCGCATCGCCGCGTCGCTGAAACGCTCGGCCGAGGCCAGCGAGCGGCGCAAGGGCACGCCGTACCAGTCGGCGATGTCGATGCTGACCTTCTACCTCAACCGGGCCGGCACGAACCTCCCTGCCGCGCAGCGGGACGTCCTCGAGCGGGCCAAGGACGAGCTGCGCCGGGCCTTCGGCCGCGACTGACCTCGACCGACCTCGACCGACCTCGCCCCCCCGACGGGCTGGACGCCGCCCCTAGACTGGCTCGAACGCACGGGACGACGACGTCGGGAGGTCGCGGTGAGACGCTCGGCCACCTCCGAGGCGCGCGGGGACGGGACCCGCGCGGCAGGCGTGCGTCGTGACCCGCGCTCGGTGCGCGCGGCCTACGAGCGCTTCCTCGGCACGGGCGAGCTGCCCGGCGGCATCGACCCGGTGGTCGCCGACTCCTGGCGCCGGTCGGTGCGCAGCGGCGTCGACCCGGACACCCCGCACCCGCAGGTCGCGCTCGCCGACGACGACCTGGCCGCGTACCGCGGCGCCCACCCCCTCGCCGCGGTGATGCCCGTGGTGCGGGAGCTGGTGGTCGACGGTGCGGCCGACGACGGGCTCGTCGTGGCCGTGTCGGACGAGGTCGGCCGGCTGCTGTGGGTCGAGGGCAACCCGCGGCTGCGCGGCGTCGTGGACCGGGTGGGCTTCGTCGAGGGCGCCGTGTGGCGCGAGGAGAGCGTCGGCACCAACGCACCCGGGACGGCCCTCGCGACCCGGCGCGCCGTCCAGGTCATCGGCGCCGAGCACTTCTCCCGCCCCGTGCAGGAGCTGAGCTGCGCCGCCGCCCCCGTCCGTGACCCCGCCACCGGGCGGGTGCTCGGGGTCCTCGACGTGACGGGCCGGCGGGCCGCGGCGACGCACGTCGTGCTGTCGCTGGTGCGCGCCACCGTCGCCACCGTGGAGCGCGAGCTCGCGACCCGCGCGGCGGCGGTCCCGGTGGCACCGGGGGGCCCGGGCGTCCCTGCGCCCGTCGACCTGCGCGTGCTCGGGCGCCCCGTGCTGGGCGGCCGGTCCGGGGAGCGGCCGCTCTCCCTGCGGCACGCGGAGATCCTGCTGCTCCTCGCGGAGCACCCGCGCGGCCTCGGTACCGACGAGCTCGCCGTGCTGCTGCACCCCGGCGAGCTGTCCGACGTCACCGTCCGGGCCGAGGTGTCCCGGCTGCGGCACGTCGCCGGCCCGCTCCTCGCCGGATCACGCCCCTACCGCCTCGCGCGGCCGCTGCGCACCGACGCCGACGACGTCCGCGCGGCCCTCGCCCTCGGCGACGTGCGCGGTGCCGTCGCCGCGTACGCACCCCTGCTGCCGAGGTCCGTCGCCCCCGGCGTCGAGCGGCTGCGCGCCGAGCTCTCGGCGGAGGTCCGCGCGGCCGTCCTCGCCTCCGGCGACCCCGACGCCCTCGACGCCTGGGTGCGCGGAGTCGACGGCGCGGACGACCACGCCGCATGGTCCCGGCTGCTCGCCGTCGCGCCCGCGGGGAGCCCGCAGGCCGTGCGCGCCCGCGCCCGGATGACGCTCCTCGACGCGCACCTGTCCTGACTGCAACGGGACTGCAACCCTCGCCGTCCTACGGTCGGCGCATCGCGGCGCGACGAGGCGCCGCACGTGCGAGGAGGCAGCATGACCGTCTACGCAGCCCCCGGCCAGCCCGGGGCGATCGCCGAGTACCGCGCGCGGTACGACCACTGGATCGGCGGGGAGTACGTGCCGCCGTCGAGCGGCCAGTACTTCGAGAACCCCAGCCCCGTCACGGGCCAGACCTTCACCGAGGTGGCGCGAGGCAACGCCGACGACATCGAGCGGGCGCTCGACGCCGCCCACGGCGCGGCGCCGGCCTGGGGGCGCACGTCCGTCACCGAGCGGGCGAACATCCTCAACAAGATCGCCGACCGCATGGAGGCCAACCTCGAGAAGATCGCGGTGGCCGAGACGTGGGAGAACGGCAAGCCCGTCCGCGAGACCCTCGCCGCCGACATCCCGCTCGCCATCGACCACTTCCGGTACTTCGCCGGCGCCATCCGCGCCCAGGAGGGGTCGATCTCCGAGATCGACGAGGACACCGTCGCCTACCACTTCCACGAGCCGCTGGGCGTCGTCGGGCAGATCATCCCGTGGAACTTCCCGATCCTCATGGCCACGTGGAAGCTGGCCCCGGCGCTCGCGGCGGGCAACGCCGTCGTGCTCAAGCCGGCCGAGCAGACGCCCGCGTCGATCCTGTTCCTCATGGACATCATCGGCGACCTGCTGCCGGCGGGCGTCGTCAACGTCGTCAACGGCTTCGGCGTCGAGGCGGGCAAGCCGCTCGCGTCGAGCTCGCGGATCCGCAAGATCGCCTTCACGGGCGAGACGACGACGGGCCGCCTGATCATGCAGTACGCGTCGCAGAACATCATCCCGGTGACGCTCGAGCTGGGCGGCAAGAGCCCGAACATCTTCTTCTCGGACGTCGCGTCGGCGAAGGACGACTACTACGACAAGGCGCTCGAGGGGTTCACGATGTTCGCCCTCAACCAGGGGGAGGTGTGCACCTGCCCGTCGCGCGCGCTCATCCAGTCCGACATCTACGACCAGTTCCTCGGCGACGCGCTGGAGCGCACGAAGGCGGTGAAGCAGGGCAACCCCCTGGACACCGACACGATGATCGGCGCGCAGGCGAGCAACGACCAGCTCGAGAAGATCCTGTCCTACATCGACATCGGCAAGGCGGAGGGTGCGACCGTGCTCACGGGCGGCCACCGCGCCGAGCTCGACGGCGACCTGGCGGGCGGCTACTACGTGACGCCCACGGTGTTCGAGGGCAAGAACTCCATGCGGATCTTCCAGGAGGAGATCTTCGGGCCGGTCGTCTCGGTGACCGACTTCGCGGACTTCGACGACGCGATGAAGATCGCCAACGACACCCTCTACGGCCTCGGCGCGGGCGTCTGGTCCCGGCAGGGCGAGACGGCGTACCGGGCGGGGCGCACCATCGAGGCCGGGCGCGTCTGGACGAACTGCTACCACGCGTACCCGGCGGCCGCCGCGTTCGGCGGCTACAAGGGCTCGGGCGTCGGGCGCGAGAACCACAAGATGATGCTCGACCACTACCAGCAGACCAAGAACCTGCTGGTCAGCTACTCGGGCCAGAAGCTCGGGTTCTTCTAGGAGGCGCGACGCGCCATGACTGACGACACGATCTCCCGTGTCGCCGTGACCGACGCCGCGGCCGGGCTCCTCGCCCGGCTGCGGCGTCAGCACGGCGAGCTGATGTTCCACCAGTCCGGCGGCTGCTGCGACGGGTCCAGCCCGATGTGCTACCCCGACGGCGACTTCCTGCTGGGCGACGCGGACGTGCACCTCGGCGACCTCGTCGTCGTCGACGGCCCC
Source organism: Isoptericola sp. NPDC060185 (assembly GCF_042728595.1). Classification (NCBI taxonomy): domain Bacteria; kingdom Bacillati; phylum Actinomycetota; class Actinomycetes; order Micrococcales; family Promicromonosporaceae; genus Isoptericola; species Isoptericola sp. NPDC060185. The sequence continues at coordinate 38,289 of NZ_JBHWYY010000036.1, forward strand.
GCGGACGAGGCCGGCGCGACCGGCGAGCCGTTCACCGTGCCGGTCTGGATGAGCCGCGCCCAGTTCGAGTACTGGAGCCACACGCACCTGACGATCGACGTCGTGCCCGGGCGCGGGTCCGGCTTCAGCGTGGAGGCCCCCGAGGGGGTGCGCTTCCTCATCCGGTCGCGCCTGCTCACCGACGAGGAGGCGACGGCGCTGGCCGGGCGTGCGTGACCCGGCCGCGGCCACAGGTCAGAGCGCGGCGAAGCGGCCCACTGCGACGAAGACCGCGAGCGCGAGCAGGACGACGTTCATCGGCACGCTCTTGCCCTCGCCGAGGCGCACGTGCAGGGGGATGGCGCCGACCTGCGTGATCGCGAGCCCGACGGCGGCGACCGGGGTCAGCACGGGCGCGACGCCCGTGGCCCAGGGCAGGATCACGCCGATCGCGCCCAGCACCTCGAGCCAGGCGAGGACGCGGACGGCGGTGACCCGCTCGTCGGTGATCCAGCGCATCTGCTCCTGCAGCGCGGGGATCGGCCGCAGGGCCTTGCCGAGGCCGGCCATGAGGAACATGGCGGCGAGCAGGCCGGAGGCGATCCAGAGGGCGATGTCCATGCGAGTCCTTCGAGAGACGCGGGCGGTGACGACCCGTCTGGTCGGTCACTCTTTGTGCCTTGGAGCATGATGAGTAATCATGGGCGGGCGTACAAAAGGCACACCCGTGTGCCCCAGGCACACCGGAGGGAGCGCACGATGACGACGACGGCGCAGGGCCGGCCGGTGCTGAGCGGCTCCTGCCACGCCGACGCGACCACCAGCGAGGTGCGTGCGGTGCTGGACCGCGTGGGCGACAAGTGGAGCACCCTGGTGCTCGGCACGCTGGCGTCGGGCCCGCGGCGGTTCACCGAGCTGCTGCACGGGATCGACGGCATCTCGCAGCGGATGCTCACCCTGACGCTGCGCCAGCTGGAGCGCGACGGCCTGGTGAGCCGCACGGTGCACGCCGTCGTGCCGCCGCGCGTCGACTACGCGCTCACCGACCTCGGGCAGACGCTGCTGCCGCCCGTCATCGCGCTGGTCGAGTGGGCGTTCGCGCACACGGACGCGATCCGTGGGCACCGCGAGCGGTACGACGAGGCGCGGGCCGGGGCCTGACCGGCCGCGCCGGCCCGGCCGTCACCAGCCGGCGAAGCGGCCCACCGCGACGAACGCGGCGGCGAGCAGCAGGAGCACGTTGACCCACAGCTGGCCGAGCTCCCGGCGGCGCACGTGCACCGAGATCGCGAGCGCCTGCAGCACCACCAGGCAGGTCGCGGCGACCGGCGTGAGCCACGGCAGCGTGCCGGTGGCCTGCGGCAGGATCAGCCCGACCGCGCCGGCGATCTCCGCGAGGCCGATGAGCCGCACCACCACGCCGGGGAAGTCGTCGACCCAGCCCATCGCCGAGCGCAGCCGGTCGCGGCTGCGCGTGAGCTTCACGACACCCACGGCCAGGTAGAGCAGGGCCAGCAGCCCGGCGGCGACCCACAGTCCGACGTTCATCCGTGCCTCCTCGCGGCAGCAGCTCGAGGGCGGGCGGCGGCGATGCCCGGGGGGCGGAGCGGCGACGCCGTCGTGCCTGTCCGTGGTGCTGTCCGGAACCTAGCGTGCGGACGGCGCGACGGGAACGACCGCGCCCGTGGTGTCGGAGGGTCGGCGCCCGATATGTTCTCCCGGTGACCCGAGAGACCCTGCCCTCCCTGTCGGCGCTGCCCGCGTGGCTCGTGCCGTCCGTCTACCTCCACTGGTCGGCCGACTGGCTCGCGGAGTCGGTCGCGATCGCGACCCGCTCGTCGGAGCACCGGCTGCCGGGCGGGCCGGACGGGCCGCAGCGCGGCGACGTGGTCGTCACGGTCCTCGGCGACGCGGGCGTCGTCGCGTCGGTGGAGCTGATGGGCGCCACCGACGGCGAGAGCTGGGTGAGCGACGACCTGTTCGGCCCCGACCGGCCCATCGTCTGGGCCGACCTGTTCGACGGCGCGGACACCTACACGGGGTCGTCGGGCTGGCTGCCGCCGGACCACGCGCGCTTGGTGCTCGACGGCGTCGCGGAGCAGTTCCGCGGCGGCCCCGTGCACACGCTCGACCCGGGCGACTGCGGCGCCGGCGCCACCGCCCCCGACGTGCACGCGCTGCGGATCCTGGGCCACCGCGCCGTGACGGGCTGGTCGATGCGCCGCGAGGAGCGCTGCGCCACCTGCGAGCGGTTCGTCGACGTGCACCGGATGCAGGCGCACGACGACGGTGCCGTCCGCCTCGGCACGACGACCGCCGGCGGGCGCACGCTCGAGCAGCTGGTGCGCGACGTGCACCTGCTGTGCGAGCAGTGCCACGACCTCATGCACGCGCACACGGTGTCCTCGCAGCGCGCGCGGATGCGCCCGCAGTGCCCCGGGTGCGGCGCACGCGGCCGGACCAAGCGCATCGTGTGGGGCATGACGTTCCAGGACGACGTCATGAACGCCGAGCCGGACGTCGTCTACGGCGGCTTCGAGGTGCCAGTGCCGACGCCGGAGTGGTACTGCACCGACTGTCACGCGAACTTCGCGAGCAGCGTCATCGCGTCCCGCGCGCTCACCCCGGCGGACCAGGGCGGCGCGAACGCGCTGCCCGCCACGGGGTCGCTGTCCGTGGTCCCCGACCTGCCGGACGACCAGCCCGCCGCCTGACGGCGGTGCAGCCCCCCGGCGGGCGCGGCCGGACCTCGGGTCAGGCTGCGGCCGCCGGTGCTGCGCGGCGCCGCCGGCGGACCAGGCCGTGCTCCGCGGGCGGCACGTAGGGCGCGAGCAGCAGCGGCATGCCGGCCTCGAGCGGCGTGCGGTCGGCCTTGCGCCCGTTGCAGCGCTCGCACGCCGCGACGAGGTTGAGCCACGACGAGTCGCCGCCGCGCGAGCGCGGGATCACGTGGTCGACCGTCTCGGCCGGCCCGCCGCAGTACGCGCACGCGCCGTCGCGTCGCTTCACGCCGTCCTTCGTCACCGCCGGGCGGCCTGCGCCGCGGTAGCGCCACCGCATCGCGACGTACCGCACCAGCCGCAGCACGCGCGGCATCGGGTAGGGGCCGAACCGGTGCCCCTCGACGGCCTCCTCGACCACCGCGACCTCGCGCACCAGCATCGTGATGGCGTGCTTGACCGACACACGGTGCAGGGGCTCGTACCCCGCGTTGAGCACCAGGACGTCGGCCACGGTCCGCTCCTTCCATCTGGTCAGCCCAGCGGTCCGGTAGCGTGTGTGAATCCGGTCACAGCATGCCGCCGAGGCGAAAATATGCCGCCGAGGCGTGGAAGTCCAGGGCAAACGGCGGCCGGTCGGACGGTGACGGAGGATCCGATGAGGCTCAGCGTCAACATCTTCGCCTCGCTCGACGGCGTGGTGCAGGGGCCGGGCGGGCCCGAGGAGGACACCCGAGGCGGCTTCGCCCAGGGCGGCTGGTTCGTCCCCTTCACCTCGGACCCGGCGTTCGGGGAGGTCGTGGACGGCTGGTTCGCCGAGGTCGACGCGTTCCTGCTCGGCCGCACCACCTACGACATGTTCTGGGCGTCGTGGGCGCAGGTCACCGACCCGGACGACGCGCTCGCCGCCCGCATCGACGCCGGCCCGCGGTACGTCGTCTCCTCGACCCTGCGCGACCCCGAGTGGGCAGGGACCACCGTCATCGACCCCGCGGACCTCGCCGCCGAGGTGCAGGCGCTCAAGGACGGCCCCGACGGCGAGCTGCAGATGCACGGCAGCGCCCGCCTCGCCAGCACCCTGCACGACCTCGGGCTCGTCGACGTGTGGCGCCTCGTCCTCGCCCCCGTCGTCGTCGGCTCCGGCGCGCGACTGTTCGACACCGGCGCCACGCCGTCCGGGTTCGCCGTCACGCGGTCGCGGCTCGGAGAGTCCGGGCTGGTGTTCCTCGAGCTCGAGCCCCGGCCCCTGCGGCACGGCACCGCGGACGTCGTGGACGGCAGCCAGTCCGTCAGCGTGGACGACTGACGTCACGCGTCGTCGAGCGCCAGCGGCCGCACCTGCCCGCCCGCGGCGACGAAGAACCCCCGGAGCCGCACGCCCCGCAGGTCGGCCTCGGCGCGCAGGTCGCGGTTCCAGGCGCGGTCGTCGTCGGTGCGGGTCGCGTCGCCCGGGCGTTCCAGGACGACGACTGCGCAGCCGCCGGGCGCCTCGTCCTCGACGACGCTCCGCAGCAGGGCGCCCAGCCCGGCGAGGGCGTCGCCGTCGGGTCGGGCAGGCGGGTCGTCGATCGGCAGCGCGAGGCCGAGGAGGCGGTCGTCGGCGTCGAGCCACGTGACGGTGAGCGCGCGCCGTCGCGGGAAGGCGCCTCCGGCGAGGAAGCGGGCGAGCTCCAGGAGCGCGGCGTCGTCGGCGACCTGGTCGCCCGGGCGGAACGGGGTGGTGGTGTCCATGCGTCGTCACCCTGCCGTACCGGCGCCTCCGCCCGCGGACGTTATCCACAGGTCCCCGACCCCCGGGTGCCGAACAGGCGGTTGCGCACGTTCTGACCGCTCAGAACGTG
>NZ_JBHWYY010000037.1:0-41579 GCF_042728595.1 Isoptericola sp. NPDC060185
CGACCACCGTGGTGGTCGGGCGCCGTCGTCGTGCGCAGGCAGGTCAGAGACCGGCGCGCGCCTCGAGGAACGCGAGCATCGTGCGCACGCCGACGCCGGTGCCGCCGGTGGGCGTGTACCCGAACGACGAGCCCTCGTTGTACGACGGGCCGGCGATGTCGAGGTGCGCCCACGGGGTGTCGCCCACGAACTCCGCGAGGAAGTGCGCAGCGAACAGCATGCCGCCCCAGCGGCTGGGGGCGGAGTTGACCATGTCCGCGACGTTCGACTTCAGGCCGGCCTTGAGCTCGGCGGGCATCGGCATCGGCCAGAAGGCCTCGCCGGCGACGTCCGCCGCGGCCTTGACCTCGTCGCGCACCGCGTCGGTGCCCATGACGCCGGAGGTGCGGTTGCCGAGCGCCACCATCTGCGCGCCGGTGAGGGTCGCGATGTCGAGGACGACGTCGTGGCCGTCCTCGACGGCGGCGACCAGGCCGTCCGCCATGACGAGGCGGCCCTCGGCGTCGGTGTTGGTGACCTCGACGGTCTTGCCGCCGCGGATCGTGACGACGTCCGCGGGGCGCTGGGCGTTGCCGCCCGGCATGTTCTCCGCCAGGCAGAGGTAGCCGGTCACGGCGACGGGCAGGCCGAGCTTCGCGGCGGCGAGGACGGTGTGCAGCACGGCGGCGGCGCCCGCCATGTCGGACTTCATGGTCGGCATGCTGGCCGGCGGCTTGAGCGAGATGCCGCCGGTGTCGAACGTGATGCCCTTGCCCACGATCGCGACCTTCGCCGCGGCCTTGGCCGGCGCGTACGAGAGCTTGACGAGGCGGGGGCCGCGCGAGGAGCCCTGGCCCACGCCCACGAGGCCGCCGTAGCCGCCGGCGGCGAGCTGCTTGTCGTCCAGCACGGTCACCTTGACGCCCTTGACACCCTTGAGCGCGGCCTTGGCCGCGTCGGCGAACGCCGCGGGGTAGAGCTCGTTGGGAGCGTCGTTGACGAGGTCGCGGGTGCCGTGCACGGCGGCCGCGAGCACCTCGCCGCGCGCGACGGCGGACTTGGCGCGGCCCGAGCGGGCGAAGGTCGTCACCACCTGGATGCTGCCGACGGCGGACTTCTGGTCCTTGCCCGAGCGGTAGCGCGTGTAGGTGTAGGCGCCCAGGAGAGCACCCTCGACGACGGCGGCGAGCTCGTCCTCGTCCACCGCGGGCAGCGCGACGGCCACGGAGTCCGTGCCCGCGAGCTCGCGGGTCGCGGCGCCGGCCGCGGAGCGCAGCACCTCGCGCGGGAAGGTGCCGTCGGCCGCGCGCTCGCCGAGGCCGGCGAGCACGAGGACGTCCGCGGCGACGCCGTCGCCCGCGGGCAGGCGACGCACCTCGTCGGGGGCGCCGGTCACGCCGAGGCGGGGCGCGAGGGTCTCGATCTGCCGCACGAGCGACTCGGGGAGCTGGTCCGCGACGACGGCGACGCCGTCGGACGTGGAGCAGGTCCCGACGACGAGCGCGTCGACCTTGAGAGCGGTGGGATTCTTGCCGGAGAGGGTGAGGTCTGCCACGCGCCGATGCTATCCCCGTCCCCGGGGGCCTACCGCCCGCGTCGCGGCGTGCGGCCGGCCGGTAGTCTGCGGGCGTGGTTCTTCCCCTCCTGATCCTCGTCCTGGTGGCGTGCGCCGCGCTCGCCGGGTGGGCGCTCTGGTTCGTCGTCCGGGACCGGGCGGTGATCCTCAAGCAGCTGTTCGGCGCCGCCGTCGTCGAGGCCCTCGTCGTCGTCCAGGCGGTCGTCGCCGGCGTCCTCATGGCCACCCGCGACCACCCCGTCGACGGCCCTCTGTTCTGGGGCTACGTCGCCACCGCGCTGATCGTGCTGCCGATCGCGGCGGTCTGGGCGTTCGCGGAGCGCACCAAGTGGTCGTCGGTGGTGCTGGCCGTCGCCGCGCTCACCGTCGGCTTCCTCGACTGGCGGCTGTGGCAGATCTGGGGCGCGGCATGAGCGGGTCGAACGGCATCAGCACGCCCGGCGGCGGGAGCCGGCCGCGGGGCGAGGCGCGACGCACGGGTGCGGGCTTCGGGCGCCTGCTGGTCACGGTCTACGGCGTCCTCGCGTTCGCCGCCATCGGCCGCTCGACCTACGAGCTGGCCACCAAGTTCTCCGAGGCGCCGTTCGCCTACTCGCTGTCCACGCTGTCCGCGGTGGTCTACGTGCTCGCCACGATCGCCCTGGCCAAGGGCGGCCCGCGGTGGCGGACGGTCGCGTGGGTGACGGTGGGCTTCGAGGCCGTGGGCGTGCTCGCGGTGGGTGCCGCCTCGGCGGCGTCGCCCGACGTCTTCGGCGAGACGACCGTGTGGTCCGGCTTCGGCCAGGGCTACGGTTACATCCCGCTCGTCCTCCCGTTCGTCGGGCTGTGGTGGCTGTGGCGCACGCGCCCCCGCGCCGACGACGAGCACGCGTCACCCGACCCGACGGCGACCGAACCGACACCGCCCGAGCCGACCGCACCCGAGCCGAACCCCGCCGACCCGGAGGTCTCATGAGCCCGTACACGCTGCTGTTCAACGGCGTCTTCAAGAAGATGGACCCCGAGCGCGCGCACGAGCTCGCGTTCGGCGCCATCTCGCTCGCCGGCCGCGTGCCGGTGCTGCGTGACGTCGTCCAGGGCGCGATCGCGCCCTACCTGGGCCGCGGCAGCGGCGGGCCGGGGAGCATCGAGGTGCTCGGCCGGACCTTCCCCGCGCCCTTCGGTCTCGCGGGCGGCTTCGACAAGAACGCCCGGGCGATCCGCGGCCTGACGATGCTCGGCTTCGGCTTCGTGGAGATCGGCACGGTCACGCCGCGCCCCCAGCCGGGCAACGAGAAGCCGCGCATGTGGCGCGAGCTCGACGTCCGGGGCGTGCGCAACCGCATGGGCTTCAACAACGAGGGCGCGCCCGCCGCCGCCGCGCGGCTGCGGGAGCTGCGCGGCACCCCCGCGGGCCGCGCCGTCGTGGTGGGCGCGAACATCGGCAAGAACAAGACGACGCCTGCCGAAGGCGCCGCCGACGACTACGCCGCGTGCGCGCGCGAGCTCGCCCCCTGGGCCGACTACCTCGTCGTCAACGTCTCGTCTCCGAACACTCCGGGCCTGCGCGACCTGCAGACCACGGCCGAGCTGCGCCCCATCCTCACCGCGGCGCGCGCCGCCGCCGACGAGGCCACCGCCGCGGCCGGGGCCCGGCGCGTGCCGCTGCTGGTGAAGATCGCCCCCGACCTCGCCGACGCCGACGTCGACGCGATGGCCGACCTCGTCATCGAGCTCGGCCTGGACGGCGTGGTCGCCGTGAACACGACCATCGGCCACGACCGCGGCCCCGGCGGCCTGTCCGGCCCGCCGCTGCTCGAGCGGGGGCTGCAGGTCGTGGGCCGGCTGCGCGCGCGGCTCGGGCCCGAGCCCGCGATCATCGGCGTCGGCGGCATCGCGAGCGCCGACGACGTGCGCGCCTACCTGCGGGCGGGCGCCGACCTCACGCAGGGGTACACGTCGTTCATCTACTCGGGGCCGCTGTGGCCGTCGCGGGTCAACCGCGCGCTGACGCGGACTCGCGGCTCGGTCGCGGCCGGCGCGCTCGCCCGGTCCGAGGGGAGCGCGTCGTGATCCGCCCCCGCTGGGAGTGGGCGCTCGACGACGCCGACGGCGGCGCGCTGTCCGTGCCGAGCCCGGTGTTCACCACGCAGTACGACGCCGAGCAGTGGCTCGGGGAGCACTGGCGCGACCTGTCCGCCGAGGGCGCGGCGGTCGCGCGGCTCCTGCACGACGGGAACCAGGCCGCGCCGAACGTGCCGCTGCCCGCCGTCTGACGCGGGACCGGGATACGCCCGGGGCTCAGCGGCCCGCGCTCACCTGGGCCCAGGCCCGCGCCAGCCGCGGCACGGCCGCCGCGAGCTGGTCCGGCTCGCGGGTGAACGTCAGGCGCACGTGGTCGCGGGACGACCGGTCCGGGGTGAACGCCGGCCCGGGCGTGACCAGGACGCCGTGGTTCACGGCCGCCGCGGCGAGCGCCTGGCCCAGCGGCCGGCCCAGGTCCGCCCACAGGCACAGCCCGCCTGCCGGCACCGGCACCCGCCAGTCCGGCAGGGCGTCGCGGACCAGGCCGACCAGCAGGTCGCGGCGGCGCCGCAGCTCGTCGATGCGCCCCGGCAGGATCTCGTCGGCGCGGCGCAGCAGCTCGACGACCGCGAGCTGCTCGAGCACGGGGGTCGCGATGTCGGCGGACTCCCGCACCCGCGCCAGCCGCCGGACCACCTGGGGGTCGGCGCGCACCCACCCGACGCGCACCCCGCCCCAGAACGACTTCGACGCCGACCCGATCGTCACGACGTGCGGCGACGTGCCCTCGCCCGCGAACGGCGCGGGGACGGCGGCGCCGGGGTCGAGCGCCAGGTCGGTCAGCGTCTCGTCGCCCACCACCGTGGTACCCGTGCGGTCCGCGAGCTCTCGGACCGCGGCGCGGCCCTCGGCGGACAGGGTGTGCCCGGTGGGGTTGTGGAAGTCCGGCACGAGGTAGACGAGCCGGGGGCGCGTGCGCCGCACGGCCGACGCGAGGGTCTCGACGTCCCCGACGGGCACGCCGACCAGCCGCCCGCCGAGCCGCCGCGCGGGCTCCAGCGCGTGGAAGTAGGTGGGCGACTCGACGACGGCGGTCTCGCCACGGCCCACGAAGGCGTGCGTCAGCACCGAGATCGCCTGCTGCGCGCCCGTCGTGACGAGGATCTGGTCCGGCGTGGTCGGCACGCCGCGCGCCGTGTACCGGTCGGCGATCGCCGCGCGCAGCGGCTCGATGCCGAGGTGGGCGTACCCGCCGGTGCCCAGGTAGCCGGGCAGCGTCTCGAGCGCCGCGGCGTATGCGTCGTGCAGGGCGGGCGTGGCCGACGGCGTCGCCTGCGCGAGGTCGACGGGCGGCTCGTCGAGGTCGCCGGCGGGGGAGTCGGCCGGGGCGTCGCCGGCAGCCGCCGGGACGCGGCCGCGCGCGGTGCCGGCGCCGCGCGGGAGGGTCGTGACGGTGCCCGACCCCACGCGGCTGACGAGGAAGCCGAGCTCGCGCAGCCGCGCGTACGCGCCGGAGGTCGTCGTGCGCGAGACATGCAGGGCCGCGGCCAGCTCCCGCTCGCTGGGCACGCGCGTCAGCGGCGGCAGACTGCCCGACAGGACGGCGGCGCGCAGCGCGTCCGCCAGCGCGAGGTACGCGGGTCCTCCGGCCCGCCAGTCGCCGAGCAGGCGGGCCGTCGCGGCAGGCGAGAGCTGCCGGACGGCGGGGGCGGCGGTGGCCGCGGGGTGCGGCGAGGCGACGGTCACGGGGCCACTGTCGCCCCATTGGCCATGGATTGCAAGGCCAATGTGTCGCAGGGTAGGGACCATGAGCACGACGCCCGCCTCCATCCGTCGCCCGGCCCGTCGGGGCTCCCGCCGCCTGCCTGGCCGCCCCGCGCGGCGGGCCGCGCTGCGCCGCCCCCGGGTCGCGCCGTCCGCCCCGGCCGAGACCTCGTCGGCGACGGCGGAGCCGACCGCCGCGGGCTCGCAGGTGGCGGTTTCGCCTGCGGCAGCGGGAACGTCCCGCGCACAGGGGACGTCTGCGGCGGTGGCGTCGATGGGGCCGGTCCGCCGCGGGGTGCAGCTCGTCGTGGGGCTGCTCGGCTACGCGTGGTCGATGGCGATGCTGCTGCACGCCGGCCAGGGCGGCATGCCGTGGGACGTGCTGCACCAGGGGATCGTGCGCAGCACCGGCCTCGGGTTCGGCGCCGTGGTCGCGGCGACGTCCGTGCTCGTGCTGCTCGCCTGGATCCCGCTGCGCCAGCGGCCCGGCGTCGGCACCGTCGCGAACGTCGTGGTGATCAGCGTGGCGATCGGCCCGAGCCTGACCGCGATGGCCTGGCTCGCCCCCGACCCCGGCCTGGCGGCCCGCGTCGCGCTCGCCGTGGGCGGCATCGTCCTGAACGGCGTCGCGACCGCGGCATACATCGGCGTGCGGCTCGGACCGGGCCCCCGCGACGGGCTGATGACCGGCCTCGTGCAGCGCACCGGCTGGTCGGTGCGCCTGGTGCGGACCGGCATCGAGGTCGCGGTGGTGCTGGTCGGCATCCTGCTGGGCGGCACGTTCGGCTGGGCGACGATCGCCTACGCCCTGGGCGTGGGCCCCGTGGTGCAGGCGACGGTGCGCTGGCGGTGGCTGGTGCCCGCCGGTATCACGGGAGCGGCGCGCACCCCCATGGCGCGGGATGCGCGGGCGGCGCAGGAGCCGGCGCCCGAGCCGCCCGAAGACGTCGTGGCCCGGCGCACCCGCGAGATCTCGCGCGCCCTCGACGCCGTCGTCCGGGAGCACGGCGGCCGCTGACGACCCTCAGGCAGGGGATCCGTCGCGCCGTGCCCCGTCAGGGCGCGACGGATCGCTTGCCGGAAGGCAGGACGCGGCGGTAGAAGGTGGCGGAGTCGTCGTAGCCGAGGGCCTTGTAGAAGCCCCCGGCCCGGCGGCTGGCCAGCGACACGTAGGCGGCCCCGCGCGCCGTCGCCCAGGCCTCCGCGTACGCCATGAGCGACCGGCCGAGCCCGCGATCCCGGTGCGCCCGGTCGACCATGACCTCCTCGACCCAGCAGACCGGCCCGTTCGCGAGGAACGTCAGGTGCACGCTCGCCAGCAGGTAGCCGAGCGGTCCGCCGTCGGTCGAGGGTCCGGTCGCCGGTTCGGTCGCCGGTGCGGTCGCCACGGCGAGCAGGGTGTCATCCCGGGCGAGGAGCGTCGCCAGGGTGGCGTCGAAGGCGTCCCTCCGGGGCCGGAAGCTCGTCGCGAAGTCGCGGGTGAGCGGCCACAGGGCGGCGGCGTCGTCGGTGTGGGCGGGGCGTACGACCAGGGACGGCATGGCGGCACCGTAGCGCCGACGTAACGGTGGGTCGTCGTCCGGTCTCATGACGAGGACCCACCGCGACGTCGGCCGCCGGCGGGCGGTCAGGCCACGCGCGTCTGCGGGGCGTTCTCGGCGGTCTTCGCCGGGTCGCGCTCCACGACGCCCCCGAGGACCTCGTCGATGCGCGCCATGAGCTCGCCGGGGATGGTCACGCCGGACGCCTTGACGTTCTCCGCGACCTGCTCGGGCCGGGACGCGCCGACCAGCGCGGCGGCGACGTTGTCGTTCTGCAGCACCCAGGCGACGGCGAGCTGCGCCATCGACAGGCCGAGCTCGTCCGCGACGGGCCTCAGGCCCTGCACCCGCGTGAGGACGTCGTCGTCGAGGAAGCGGCGGATGCTCTGCGCGCCGCCCTTCGTGTCGGTCGCGCGGGAGCCGGCGGGAAGCGGCCGGCCGGGCACGTACTTGCCGGACAGCACGCCCTGCGCCATCGGCGACCAGACGATCTGCGAGAGGCCGCACTCCTTGGACGCGGGCACGACCTCCTCCTCGATGACGCGCCACAGCATGGAGTACTGCGGCTGGGAGGAGATCAGCTGGAAGCCGAGTTCCTTCGCCAGCGCCGCGCCGGCGCGGATCTGGTCGGCGGTCCACTCGGACACCCCGATGTACAGCGCCTTGCCCTGGCGGACGATGTCGGCGAACGCCTGCATCGTCTCCTCGAGCGGCGTCTCGGTGTCGTACCGGTGCGCCTGGTAGAGGTCGACGTAGTCCGTGCCGAGGCGCTTCAGCGAGCCGTTGATCGACTCCATGACGTGCTTGCGCGACAGGCCCGTGTCGTTGGGGCCGCCCGGGCCGGTGGGCCAGTACACCTTGGTGAAGATCTCGAGCGACTCGCGCCGCTCACCCGCCAGGGCGTCGCCCAGCACCTGCTCGGCCTTCGTGTTCGCGTAGACGTCGGCCGTGTCGAACGTGGTGATGCCGGCGTCGAGCGCGGCGCGCACGCACTGCGTGGCGACGTCGTTCTCGACCTGCGAGCCGTGGGTGAGCCAGTTGCCGTAGGTGATCTCGGAGATCTTCAGACCGCTGTTGCCGAGGTACCGGTAGTTGACCATGCGCCCACCCTAGGTCGGGCGCACGGCCGGGCGATCACTCCGGGTAGACGCCGTGCTTCTTCGACGTCGGCTTGGGCAGGCGCGAGCGGCGGATCTGGAAGGCGCGCATGACGGCGTACATCATCGTGCCCTTGGGGACGTCGTGGAACTTGGCCAGCAGCCGCTTCTTGAGCCCCCGCCACAGCAGGAACGCGTCGGCGATGGTGAGCAGCACGACGGCGTACAGCAGCATCAGCACGAGGGCCGAGATGGTGAGGTTCCGGCTGAAGACCAGGTTGAGGATGATGAACAGGAACGCGACAGGCAGGAAGAACTCGCCGAGGTTCCACCGGGCGTCCACGTAGTCGCGCACGTAGCGCTTGACGGGGCCCTTGTCGCGCGGCGGCAGGTGGCGCTCGTCGCCGGTCTGCATCGCCTTGTACTCGAGGTTGCGCTGCTCGCGCGCCTTCTCCCGCGCCGCCTTGCTGGCCGCCTTGCGGTCGTTCGGCACCAGGGGGCGCTTGTTGGCCGCCTCGGACACGCTGCGCTTGGGGGTGGGGCGTCCCTTGCCGGCGGGGGCGCCGGACTTCTCGATCTCGGCGGCCGCGTCGACGGGGTCGGTGGAGTCGGGGGACGACGACGTCGCGTCGGACTTGTTGCGGGAGAACACGCACCCAGGGTAGTCGAGCGCGCGGGTAGCGTGAGCCGCGTGACCGACACCCACGCCACCTCCCCGGCCGCCCCGCCGCACGACGCCGCCGCCACCACCCTGCGCGCGCACGTCGAGGCGCAGTTCCCCGCCCTCCAGGCCGACCTCGAGCGCCTGGTGCGCATCCCGAGCGTCTCGGCCGCCGCCTTCGACCAGGCCCACGTGGCCGCGAGCGCCGACGCCGTCGCCGCGCTGCTGAGCGACGCAGGCCTGCCCGATGTCCGCATCCTGAGCTCGGCGCGCCCCGACGGGACGCCCGGCGCGCCCGCCGTGGTCGCGCGCCGCCCCGCGCCCGAGGGCCGGCCCACCGTGCTGCTGTACGCCCACCACGACGTCCAGCCGCCCGGCGACGCCGCCGCGTGGGCGACCGACCCGTTCGAGCCCGTCCAGGTGGGCGAGCGGCTCTACGGGCGCGGCGCCGCCGACGACAAGGCCGGGCTGGTCGCGCACGTCGGCGCGCTGCGGGCGCTGTCGGCGCTCGCCGCGGAGACGGGCGCGGACCTGCCGGTCGGGATCACCGTCTTCGTCGAGGGCGAGGAGGAGTCGGGGTCCCCGAGCTTCCGCCAGTTCCTCGCCGACCACCGCGAGCTGCTCGCCGCCGACGTCATCGTCGTGGCCGACTCCACGAACTGGAAGGTGGGTGTGCCGGCCCTGACCACGTCGCTGCGCGGCCTGGTGGACGGCGTGGTTGAGGTCGAGGTGCTCGGGCACGCGGTCCACTCCGGGATGTTCGGCGGCCCCGTGCTCGACGCGAACACGCTGCTGGCCCGCCTGATCGCCACCCTGCACGACGACGCGGGCAACGTCGCGGTGCCGGGCCTGGTGAGCGCGCCGGAGCCGGAGGTCGACTACGACGAGGCGGCGTTCCGCGCCGACTCCTCCGTGCTCGACGGCGTGACGCTCGCGGGCGAGGGCACCATCGCCGGCCGGCTGTGGACCAAGCCGGCGCTGTCCGTCATCGGCATCGACGCCACGAGCGTCGCGCACGCGTCCAACACGATCGCGCCCCGCGCGGCGGCCAAGCTGTCGCTGCGCATCCCGCCGGGCCAGGAGCCGCAGGCGGCGGAGGACGCCCTGCGTGCCCACCTCGAGGCGGCGGCGCCGTCCGGCGCGCGCGTCACCTGGCGGCCGGGGGAGCAGGGCCGGGCGTTCCACGCCGCCGGCGACTCCGCCGCGATGCGCGCCGCCCGGGCCGCGTTCGCCGCGGCGTGGGGCACCGACCCGGTGGACATCGGCGTCGGCGGCTCCATCCCGTTCATCGCCGATCTCCTCGAGTTCTTCCCCGACGCCTCCGTGCTGGTCACGGGCGTCGAGGACCCGGACTCCCGCGCGCACGGCGCCGACGAGTCGGTGCACCTGGGCGAGCTGCGCAAGGTCGTCCTGGCCGAGGCGCTGCTGCTGCGCCAGGTCGCGGCGCAGGGCTGAACCGATGCCGGATCCCGGCCCCGCGGGCCCTGGTCCCGTAGACCCCGCTCCCGCCGGCCCGCCCACCGACCCGACCGGCGGCGCGTTCGTCCGCGCCGCCGAGCGTGCCTTCATGGTGTCGCTGCTGCCGTGCGGCGACTCCGAGCACGACCAGGACGCGCTGGTGGAGTTCTGGACGGCGCTCGGTCTCGAGGTGACGTACCGGCAGCGCCGGCCCTACCCCGTGGTGTCGTTCGGGCGCGGCGGCATCCAGGTCCAGTACTACGGGATGCCGGGCTGGGACCCGGAGGCGAGCCACTCCACGTGCGTGGTCGTCGTCCCGGAGACCGAGCCCGTCTACGAGTCGTTCGCGGCCGGGCTGCGCTCGCTCCACGGCCGCCTGCCGGTGTCGGGCGTGCCGCGGGTGACGCGCCCGCGGAGGCGCGCCAACAACGCGGGGCTGAGCGGCTTCAGCGTCATCGACCCCGCGGGCAACTGGGTGCGGGTCACGCGGGCACCGGATCCCGGGACGACGTTCGCCGCGGGCGAGGGCGGGACGATGACGTGGACCTCCGGCGGCGGGGGCGCGCTCGCGCGGGCGACCGAGAACGCCGTCGTGCTGGCCGACTCGAGGGGTGACGTCGCCCAGGCCCGCAAGGTCCTCGGCGGCGCGCTGCGCCGGGCCCGGGCCGGCGCGGACGGGCCGCCCGTGGCCGAGGTCGCGCCGGCGCTCGCCTACCTGGCGGAGCTGGCCGTCCGCGCCGGCGACCCGGCCGCGGCGCGGGGTCTCCGCGCGGAGCTCGAGGCTCTGCCGGAGGGCTCCGGAGCCGACGCCGTCGCGCTCGCGGAGGCGCTCGCGGACGTGCGGGCGCTGCCGGCGGGCTGAGCCCCTACGCGTCGACGGACCCCGGGGCGCGGGCCTCGTCGTCCGGGGCGACCGCCGCGCGGACCGCGTCGAGCGCCGCGGCGGCAGCCTCGGCCCGCCCGTCGCGCAGCGCGGCCTCCAGCTGCTGCGTGGCGGCGGCGAGCGCCGTGTCCCCGAAGGTGCTCGCCGACCCGGTCACGGTGTGGCACAGGCGCTCCGCCTCCTCGCGCGCAGCCCGGTCCGGCGGGGCGCCCGGCGCCTCCAGGAGCTCCAGGATCCGCCGCGACCGGCCGACGTTGCGCGCACGGGCCCGGCGGGCGAGCACCACGACGGCGTCGCCCAGCCCGCCCTCGGGGTCCGCGGACGTCATGCGTCCCACCCGAGGGCCAGGGCGAGCTCGTCGGCCAGGCGCAGCGGGTCGAACGGCTTGGTCAGGACGGCGACGGCCCCCAGGCCGTCGAGCCGCGAGATCTCCGGGGTGCCGACCTTCGCCGTGAGGAAGACGACCGGCACGTCGGCCAGCTCCGGCACGGCGCGCAGCCGGCCGAGCACCGTGGGCCCGTCGTGCACTGGCATCATGACGTCGAGGAGGATCGCGTCCGGCCGCACGCGTCGGGCGACCTCCAGGCCCGCCGTCCCGTCGCCCGCGGTGTGCACCTCGTGCCCGCCCACGGCCGACAGCGCCAGCGCGGCCACCTCCCGGATCGACGGATCGTCGTCGATGACCACCACGCGTCGGCCCCCCGTCGCCACGTGTCGTTCCCCTTCGTCCGGCTGCTCGATCGATCGACCGTACCCCCGACGGACGACCGGCGCCCTCCGTCGCCCGGAGCGCCCGTGCGGGGGGCGGAGCGGGCCGACGTCTCCTAACCTCGGCCCCATGAGGGACGCGCGACCGACGACGGCGAAGGCGCACCGCACCTTCGTCCGGTGGTGCTGGGCGGGCGCCGTCGCCGTGCTGGCGCTGACGGTCGTCCTCGCCGGCCCGACGGACCAGGCGGCGCGGGCCGAGCTCTCGCGTACCGCGATCGCGGTCGCGGGCGTCGTCGCGGCGCTCAGCTGCGGGTGGCGGGCGGTGCGCTCGACAGGCCGGCGCCGGCGCGCGTGGGGGCTGCTGGCGCTCGGCGGCCTCGTGGGCCTGCTCGGGAACGTGTGGGCCGTGCTCGCGGGTGACCCCGACACCGGTGACGCCGCCTACATCGCGGCTCTGCTGCTCGGCGTGATCGGCCTGGCGTTCTTCCCGACCGTGCGCCCGCGCGGGCACGAGCTGGTGCGGATGCTCCTCGACAGCGTCGTGGTCGGCGGCTCGGTGCTGTACATCGCCGTCTTCGCCGTCGTGCTCGAGGGGCAGGCCTTCTCCGCGGCCCCCTCGCTCACGGCCTACGCGCTCCCGGTCGTGGACGCGCTGCTCGCCACCCTCGCCGTGCTCGTGCTGACCAGGTCGAGCGCCGCCGAGCGGGTGCCGCTCGGCCTCGTCGGGAGCGGGTTCGTGCTGTACGCCGTGGCGGACGTGGCCTTCGCGCTCCTGACCGCCGAGGGCGGGTTCACGTTCGGCAGTCCCGTCGACGCCGCGTGGGTCGGCGGCTACCTCGCGATCGCCGTGGCCGCCCGGCACCCCGCCGCGTCGGGCAGCCCGGTGACCGGCGAGCGCGCCGGCGGCTCGTCGGTGCTCGGCACCGTCGTCACGTTCGCGCTCTTCCTCGCGGCGGCCCTGGTGCGGGTCGGCCAGTCCGGTGAGCCGACCCCGTGGATGGCGAACGCGCTGTGGGTGGCGGTCGTCGTCGCGGTCGTCGCGCGCCAGATCCTCGTGGTCGTCGACAACGAGTCGCTGCGCCACGGCCTGGAACGCCGGGTGGAGCTGCGGACCGCCCAGCTGCGTGCGCTCGCGAGCGAGCGGGAGCGCACGCTCGAGTCCGTGGCCGACGGCATCTACGGCGTCGACGCCGCCGGGCGGGTCACCTTCGTGAACGCCGCGGGGGCCCGGACCCTGGGTGCCACCGCGGACGACCTCGTGGGCCGCGACGCGCACGAGACCTTCCACGCCCCGGCGGACGACGGCACGCCCTACCCCGCGGACCGGTGCTACATCGCCGAGGCGGTGCGGGACGGCGTCACGGCGACGGCCGAGCAGGACGTCTACCGGCGCCTGGACGGCAAGGACGTGCCCGTCGAGGTCACGGCGAGCCCCCTGCGCGCCGACGGCGAGGTCACCGGTGCGGTCGTCGTGTTCCGCGACGTCACCGAGCGGCGCGAGGTGGAGCGGATCAAGGACGAGTTCGTCTCCGTGGTGAGCCACGAGCTGCGTACCCCGATCACGTCGATCCGCGGCGCTCTCGGGCTCCTCGACAGCGGCGTGCTCGACCGTTCCTCCGCGCAGGCCGGCCGCATGGTCCGGATCGCCCTGACCAGCAGCGAGCGGCTCGGCCGGCTCGTCGACGACATCCTGGACGTCGAGCGCATGGACGCTGGCACCACCCCGCTCGAGCTGGCCGACCACCACGTCGACGCGCTCGTGGCAGCCGCGGTGGAGCAGATGTCGATCCTCGCGGACGAGGCCGGCGTCGTGCTGGCGCCCGAGCACGACGCCGACGTCGTGCGGGTCGACGGCGAGCGCATCGTGCAGACGCTGGTGAACCTGCTCAGCAACGCCGTGAAGTTCTCCCCGCGCGGTGGCACCGTCCGGGTGACGGCCGCTCCCTTGGGCGAGCTCGTGGAGGTACGGGTCGACGACCAGGGGCGCGGGATCCCCCCGGACAAGCTCGAGACGGTGTTCGGCCGGTTCGAGCAGATCGACGCGTCCGACGCTCGCGAGCGCGGCGGTACCGGCCTCGGACTCGCGATCGCCCGGAGCATCGTCGAGCGGCACGGCGGCCGGATGTGGGCCGTGAGTGACGGAGAAGGGCACGGCGCCAGCTTCCGGTTCACGCTGCCGCACGTCGTGGCTCCCCCGGTGGAGCCCGCCGCACCGGACGGCGGGGGTGCGACCACCCGCGTGGTCGTGGTCGACGACGACTCGTACGTCGTGGAGGTGCTCCGCGAGGTGCTCGAGGAGCGCGGCTACGACGTCGTCGGCGTCACGGACGGGCGCGCGGCGGTCGACGTGGTGGAGGACGAGCACCCCGCGGCCGTCGTGCTGGACCTCGCCATGCCGGGCACGGGCGGCACGGAGATCCTCCGTCGGCTGCGCCGGTCCGCTGCGACCGCGCAGCTGCCCGTCGTCGTGGTGTCCGGGACGTCGCCCGCCGACGCGCGCGAGACCGCGGCGCTCGCGGACGGCTGGCTGGTCAAGCCCGTGGACCCCGACCGGCTCGTCGAGACGGTCCGCGAGGTGATCCGGCTGCGGCCGCACCACGACCGGGTGCTGGTGGTCGAGGACGACGACGACCTGCGCCAGGTCCTCGTGACCGTCCTGGAGAGCGGCGGGCTCGTCGTGACGCCGGCCCGCGGTCTCGCCGAGGCGCGCGCGGCCCTCACCGGTGGCCCGGGGCCGGACGTCGTGGTCCTCGACCTGCGGCTGCCCGACGGCTCGGGACAGGACCTCGTCGCCGACCTGCGTCGCAGCGGGCGCCTGCGCCACGTCCCCCTCGTCGTCTACTCCGGGGCGGAGGTGGGCACGCGCGAGCAGGACGACCTCCGGCTCGGCAGTACCGTCTTCCTCACCAAGGGGGACAGGGCGCCGGACGCCGTCCTGCGCCCGGTGCTCGACCTCCTGGACGCGGCCTCCGGCCGTGCCGGAGCCGTGCCCTCCGACGCTGTGCCTTCCGACACTGTGCCCCCTGACGTTGTGACCGCCGACCCGCCGACCCCGAGGACCCCATGAGCGACCCCCTGACCATCCGCGTGAGCGCCGGTACCGGCACCGGGCGCACGACCCTCGCGGCGTTCGACGCCGCGCTCGTCGCCGCCGGCGTCGGCGACTTCAACCTGGTGCGCCTCAGCTCCGTGGTGCCGCCGGGCAGCGCCGTGCTCGAGGTCGACGGCGCGGACCAGCTGCGCGGGGAGCACGGCGACGCGCTCTGGTGCGTCTACGCCGCGGGGTACGCGTCGCTGCCGGGCCACGAGGCGTGGGCCGGGGTGGCGTGGTCGCGCCGCGACGACGGCAGCGGCGCCGGCCTGTTCGTCGAGCACGACGGGCCGTCGCACGAGCAGGTCGCCACCGACCTCACGCACAGCCTCGAGGACCTGTCCGCCACGCGCGGGGGCACCTTCGCCCCGGAGGGTCGCATGATCACCGGCCTGACGTGCGAGACGCTCCCGGTGTGCGCGGTCGTGGTCGCCACGTACCGCGCCGTGGGCTGGGGGGAGCAGACCGGTGCGCGCTGACGTCACCTTCGAGCCGACGGTCACGGGCGACGTCGCCGAGGACTTCTGGCGCCTCTACCTGGAGGCGTTCGAGCCGCTGCGCACGCGCGCCGCCGCGCGGCACGTCCTGCACCGCGAGGAGTTCGACGAGGAGATGGCCGACCCGCGCGTGCTGAAGCTGCTCGCGCACGACCGTGCGGGCGTGCCGGTCGGCCTGACGACGCTCGCGACGGACCTGGGTGCTGTGCCGTGGGTGAGCCCGGAGTTCTTCGCGGCCCGCTACCCGGAGCACGCGGCGCGCGGCGCCGTCTGGTACATCGGCTTCACCCTCGCGCACCCAGGGCGGCGCGCCACGCGCACCTTCATGGACATGATCGACGCCCTGGTCGCGCACCTCGCCGAGCACCGGGTGGTGTGCGCGTACGACGTCTCGCGCTTCAACGACGACTCGCTGCGCTTCGCGGACAACCTGCGTCGCCGGCTGGAGCGCACGCAGGACGTCACCGTGGAGACGGTGGACCGCCAGACGTACTACGCGACCACGTTCCACTGACTCCCGGCGGGTCTGCCCGGCTCGGACCCGGCTCGGACCCGGCTCGGACCCGGCTCGGACCCGGCTCGGACCCGGCTCGGACCCGGCTCGGACCCGGCTCGGACCCGGGTCAGACCCGGCCGGCGTCCCGGTGCGCGACGTCCACGGCCCGCGCCCACGCGGCGACGTCGGCGGGCAGCTCGGGGCTCTGCGGCGGTGCGTCCGGCCCCATCAGCGCGACGACGTCGGGGGCGGGGACCCGCGCGTTGCCCGGGCCCAGGAACCGCCCGGCCACGATCCCTCGGGCGTAGAGCCGGCCCTTGCAGGTGAAGACCTGCTCGATGTAGACGACGCGCTCGTCCCACCCGAGCACGCGGGTAGTGATCTCGAACCGGTCCCACAGCTGCAGGGAGCGCTTGTACGTCATGGTCGACGCGGCGACGACGGGGTACCACTTGCGGTCGCCGATCTTCGCGAACCCGTCGAGGTCGGCGATGAAGTTCGAGCGCGCCACGTCCATCATCTGCAGGTACGAGCCGTTGTTGACGTGCAGGTACAGGTCGAGGTCGCCGGGGTGCACGCGCATCGTGGTCACCGACGGGTCGAGCATGCCCTGGCCGGGGACGGGCTTGCGCGGCCGCAGGGAGGCCCAGGTGAGCTGGATCATTCGAGTCACCCGCGCAGGCTATATCGGCGACCGTCGGTATCAGGTACCTGACTCTTCCCGGTACCGAGGACGCTCAGACCGGGGGAGCCGGGTCGTACTGGAGGCCGCGCCGCACGGCACGCGCGACCTCGGGCGACTCCAGCCGCGCCACGAGGTGCAGGGCCATGTCGATCCCCGCCGAGACGCCGGCCGCCGTCACGACGTCGCCGTCGTCGACGAACCGGGCCTCCGTGTCCACCACGACGCTGGGGTCGAGCTGCGCCAGCTCGTCGTAGTGGTCGCGGTGCGTCGTCGCGGGGCGACCGCCCAGCAGTCCCGCCGCCGCGAGCACGAGCGCCCCGGTGCACACGCTCGCGAGGATCGGCGTCTGGAGGCGCACCTGCCGCAGCCACTCGAGGTGGGCGGGGTCGGCGATCATCGCACGGGTGCCCCAGCCGCCCGGGTAGACGAGCACGTGCAGCGGCCCGACGTCGTCGGCCGAGCGGGCCGGGACGAGCCGCAGCCCCTTCGCCAGGCGCACGCCGTCGCCGTCGCGCGAGAACGTGCTGACCTGCGGCTTGAGCCCCGACTCGACGCTCGAACGCTGCTCCCACGCGGCGAGCACCTCGAACGGACCGACGACGTCGAGCTCCTCCGCGTCGTCGAACACGAAGATCCCGATGTGGAGCCCACCGTCCGTGCTCATGCCATCTCCCGCGTCCGGGCCGCGCGCGGCCCCCGGTCAGATCCCCGGCAGCGCCAGCATCTGGTCGAGCGCCACGCGCGCCCAGTGGGCGTCGTCGGCGTCGACCACGATCCGGTTGACCACGCGCCCCTCGACCAGGGACTCCATCGCCCACACCAGGTGCGGCAGGTCGATGCGGTTCATGGTGGAGCAGAAGCACACGGTCGAGTCGAGGTAGTGCACCTGCTTGTCCGGGTGCGCCTTGGCGAGACGACGCACCAGGTTGAGCTCGGTGCCGATCGCCCAGGAGCTGCCGGGCTCGGCGGACTCCAGGGCCTGGATGATGAACTCGGTCGAGCCGACCCGGTCGGCGGCCGTGACGACCTCGTGCTTGCACTCGGGGTGCACCATCACCTCGACGCCGGGCACCTTCGCCCGGACGTCCGCCACGTTGCGCTCGGAGAACCGGCCGTGCACGGAGCAGTGCCCGCGCCACAGGATCATGCGCGCGTCGCGCAGCTGCTGCTCGGTGAGGCCGCCCAGGGGCTTGCGCGGGTCGTAGACCACGCAGTCGTCCAGGCTCATGGCGAGCTGGAGGACGGCGGTGTTGCGGCCCAGGTGCTGGTCGGGGAGGAACAGCACCTTGCCGGTGCCCTCGACGCCGCCCACGCGGTCGAACGCCCAGCGCAGCGCGACCTGGGCGTTGGACGACGTGCAGACGGTGCCGCCGTGGCGGCCGGTGAAGGCCTTGATCGCGGCGGAGGAGTTCATGTACGTCACCGGCACGGTGTCGTCGGCGATCCCGACGTCCTGCAGCACCGCCCACGCCTCCTCGACCTGGCCGATCTCCGCCATGTCGGCCATGGAGCAGCCGGCGGCGAGGTCGGGCAGCACGACCTGCTGCGCGTCGGAGGTGAGGATGTCGGCGCTCTCGGCCATGAAGTGCACGCCGCAGAAGAGCACGAACTCCGCCTCGGGGCGGGCGGCGGCCTCGCGCGCGAGCTTGAAGGAGTCGCCCGTGACGTCGGCGAAGTCGATGACCTCGTCGCGCTGGTAGTGGTGCCCGAGGACGAACGCGCGCTCGCCCAGCGCGGCACGTGCGGCGCGGGCCCGGTCCACCAGGTCGGGGTCGGACGGTGCGGGCAGCGCGCCCGTGCACTCGACGCCACGCTCGGAGGCGAGGTCACGGCCCTGGCCCAGCAGCAGCAGCGCGGAGGGCGCGGGCTCGGAGAAGCCGGTCGAGGTGCCGGTCGAGGTGCCCGCGGTGTCGTTCAGCAGGGTGGTCACCCGCCTATGTTTCCACAAGGCCGCCGCGCGTCACGCCGTGCGTCCGGCTCCGGGTCCGGCGCCGCGTCCGGCCCGTCCCCGGGCCCGGGAGGGCCCGTGTACGGGCCGCCGCGCACGCGTGCGCCGGTCGCCCGTGCAGCCCGCGTCACCGCACCGCCGGCTCGCGCCGGGCCCGTCGGGGCCCCGCCTGTGCCACGATCGCGGCATGCGCGTGCTGCTCTGCGTCGGCGAGGACGCCGACGCCCTCCTCCCGGACCTGGCGACCGCGTGGCGCGAGGCCGCGCCGGCGTGCGAGGTGACGACCGCGGTGCTCCCCGGTGCCGGCCCCGCCGCGGTGGGACAGGCCGCGCCCGTCGGGGTGTTCGTCCCGCTGGACGCGCTCGGGCTGGCCTCGGTGGCCTCGCCCGGGGCCGGGCCCCTGGACGCGGCGGCGGAGGCGGCGGACCTCGTCGTCGTGCACCTGGGCGCGCTGGACGGCACGACGCTGCGGGAGGGTCTCGTGGCCGCCGCGGTGCGCGCCGCCGCGCCGCTCGCGCTGCCGGTCGTGGTGCTGGCCGGGCGCAGCGAGGTCTCGCGGCGCGAGTGGTCCGGGGCGGGGGTGAGCGGGGTGCACGAGACCGGCCCGGACGTCCTGGCCGCCGTGCCCCGCGTCGCGCGGACCTGGGCTCCCTCGTGGGCCTGAGCCTCGTCCGCCCCCGCCCGGGAGGGGCGACGCGCGGGGGCTGTGAGCCGCGTCATCGCGTCTGCGAGATTCGCGCGTAGGATCGGGAACAGCCGCAAGGGTCCGCCTGTTGGAGGAAGCATGACCGACACCACCGAGATCGCCACGCACGGCGTGGACCTGTCCGACGTCGCCGCCGACAAGGTTCGCAGCCTGCTCGAGCAGGAGGGCCGTGACGACCTGCGTCTGCGCGTGGCCGTCCAGCCCGGCGGCTGTTCCGGCCTGATCTACCAGCTCTACTTCGACGAGCGTCTGCTCGACGGGGACGCGCTGCGCGACTTCGACGGCGTCGAGGTCGTCGTGGACCGCATGAGCGTGCCCTACCTCGAGGGCGCGAAGATCGGCTTCGCGGACACCATCGAGAAGCAGGGCTTCACGATCGACAACCCGAACGCCGGCAGCTCCTGCGCCTGCGGCGGCTCGTTCAGCTGAGCCGCTGATCCCGGCCTCCGACGGCCCGGTCGCCCCTCTGGGTGGCCGGGCCGTCGTCATGCGCGGAGCACGCGTGGAGATGGCCGCCCGTGCCGTACCCGGAGGTGGCGCTCACTCAGGCCCCGGCGCCGAGCCGCACCGTGAGCACCCAGAACGCGTCGCCGTCGTCCGGATCGCGGGTCTCGGGGTCCGCGGCCATCGCATGGCCGCGCATCCGTGCCCACGCGGGGACGTCGTGCCGGGCCGCGGGGTCCGTGGACAGCACGGTGACGAGGGCCCCCGCGGGCAGGTCGCGCGCTGCCCCGGCGAGCCGGATCACCGGCAGCGGGCAGCGCAGGCCGCGGGCGTCGACGAGGACCTCGCCGGGGCCCGCGCCGGATCCCGCGGCGTCGCGGTGCGCAGTCACAGCCCGCTCACCCCGAGCGCGTCGCGCACGCGCCGGACGGCGCCGGGGAGCACCTCGAGGAAGCGCTCGACGTCGTCCTCCGTCGTGGAACGGTCCAGCGCGACCCGCACGTTGCCGTGCGTGAGCACGCCCATCGCCGCGAGCACGTGGGAGGGCTCGAGCGTGCTCGAGGTGCACGCGGAGCCCGAGCCGACGGCGAACCCCGCGCGGTCCAGCTCGGTCACGAGCGCCTCGCCGTCGACGTAGAGGCAGGAGAAGGTCACGACGTGGGGGAGCCGGTCGTCGGGGTCACCCACGACGTCGACGTCGGGGATCGTCGCGACGGCGGCCCGCACGCGGTCGACGAGCGCCCGCCGCCGCGCGTCCTCGGCGGCCCGGTCGGCGACGGTGGCCTGCAGGGCCACGGCGGCGGCGAACGCCGCGGGCACGCTCACGCCGCCGGGGGCCCACGGGTCCGCGTCCTCAGGCCCCGGCGGCACGGTCCGCACGCGCTGGCGCACGGCGAGGACACCGACGCCCGCCGGGCCGCCCCAGTCGGACGGCTGGGCGGCGAGCAGGTCCCAGGCGTCGGGCAGGTCGTCGTGGCCGAGGCTCGCCCCCGCGTCCACGAGGAGCGGCACGTCGGCGGCTCGGGCCGCGTCGTGGGCGGCACGGAGCGGCTGGCGAGTCCCGACCTCCCCGTTGGCGTGCTGGAGCGCGGCGAGGGCGACCCCGGGCGCGGCGACGGCGGCGCGGAAGGCGTCGAGGTCGACCCGGCCGTGCCGGTCGACGCCGACCGGCACCCGGGCGCCACCGTGCGTGGCGGCGGACGCCGCGGCAGCGTGCAGCACCGCGGCGCGCTCGGTCGCCCCGACGACGACGTCACTGCCGGCGCGGCGCCGGGCCGCGGCCGTGCCGAGCACCGCGGAGTGGAGCGCCGCGACGTGGCTCGGGGTGAACCGGACCTCCTCCGTGCGCGCGCCGAGCACGGCGGCGACCGCCTCGCGGGCGCCGTCCAGGAGGCGTGCGGCGCGCCGGCCCTCCGTGTGAAGGCGGCGCGGGTCGGCCCAGCCGTCGTCGAGCGCCTGCAGCAGGCCCTGGCGCGCCAGCGGGTGCAGCGGCGCGCCGCCCCCGTTGTCCAGGTGCACCCGTGCGAGAACCCCTCCCTGGCGCGTGGTCGAGGCCGCGGGGGAGGGGGGCGCGGCGGGATCGGTGGCGTCCGTCACAGGTGTGCTCCGTGGGGGGATGACGTGCGGTGCGACGCCTGTCGGTCGGCGTACGCCGGGGCGCGGAACCCGCGCCCGAGGCATGATCGTGCCATCTTCTGCCGGTCGGGGTGGGGCTCCCGTCGCGGTCGTCGGCGCCCGAGGATCTGACACCCGGGCGCAACGATCTGACACGCCCGCGGGGTCTGTGTGCAACCGGCAGATGTGGACGTCCCGTGCGGAAAGAGTCACGTCCCGACGGGGCTTTTGCGGCGTCGAACCTGCTCCGGGCGCGCTAGGCTGCATCACATCGAGGACGAAGGTCCCGTCTGCGCGCCCGCCCCCCAGGGCTGCGGCGTTCGGGCTGGACGTGACGTGAAAGGCCTCCCTTGCACTCGAAGAGCCCCACCCGCACCCGGCGGGTCATCCTGCGCGCGACGGTCATCGCCGGCGCCGTCGCGGTGTTGGCGTCCGGTTGTGCCAGCGACTCCGTCAAGCGCGGATACCTGCCCGGATACAGCGACGGGGAGGTGACCAACCAGACCGAGCGAATCACCAACCTCTGGGTCGGCTCCTGGATCGCTGCGCTGATCGTCGGTGTCCTCACCTGGGGCCTGATGCTGTGGTGCGTCGCGGCCTACCGCAAGCGCCGCAACGACCACCAGCTCCCGGTCCAGACGCGCTACCACATGCCGCTCGAGATCATGTACACGGCCGTTCCGACGATCATGATCCTGGTCCTGTTCTTCTACACGGACCGCGACATGTCCGCCGTGAAGGACACCAGTGCCGAGCCCGACGTGAACATCCAGGTCATCGGCAAGCAGTGGAGCTGGGACTTCAACTACCTGACCGACGGCGTGTACGACACCGGCCAGCACCTGCTGGACGTCGGTGGCCAGACCGTCGACGACGAGGTGGACGGCGCGCCGGGCACCTCGAAGGACGTCCCGACGCTCTACCTGCCGGTCGACCAGACCGTCGAGTTCACGCTCGACTCGCGCGACGTCATCCACTCGTTCTGGATCCCCGCGTTCCTGTACAAGCAGGACATGATCCCGGGCCGCACGGGCACCTTCCAGGTGACGCCGACCCGCGAGGGCACGTACGCCGGCAAGTGCGCCGAGCTCTGCGGCGAGTTCCACTCCGGGATGCTCTTCAACGTCAAGGTCGTCTCCCAGGCGGAGTACGACGCACACATGAGCGACCTGCGCGACGCGGGGCAGACGGGCGAGCTCGGCCTCGACCTGAACCGCCAGCAGCACGCGAACTTCCCGCAGGACGACACGCTCCCGGAGGTCGAGAACTGATGGCGGCCACGACAGCCACCGCGCACGGCGCCGAGGTCATCCCCGGCCTCGCGCCGAAGCGCCAGAACCTCGGTCGCACCGTGGTCAAGTGGATCACCTCCACCGACCACAAGACGATCGGGTACATGTACCTCATCACGTCGTTCGCGTGGTTCGCGATCGGCGGCATCCTTGCCCTGCTGATCCGCGCCGAGCTGTTCTCGCCCGGCCTGCAGATCGTGCAGAGCAAGGAGCAGTACAACCAGCTCTTCACCATGCACGGCACGATCATGCTGCTGCTGTTCGCGACGCCGCTGTTCGCCGGGTTCGCCAACGTGATCATGCCGCTGCAGATCGGTGCGCCGGACGTCGCGTTCCCGCGGCTCAACATGTTCGCGTACTGGCTCTTCTTCTTCGGCGGCATCATCGCCGCGGCGGGCTTCTTCACCCCGCAGGGCGCGGCCTCGTTCGGATGGTTCGCCTACGCACCGTTGTCGAACACGACCTTCAGTCCAGGGTTGGGCGGAGACCTCTGGGTGTTCGGCCTCGCGCTGGCGGGCTTCGGCACGATCCTCGGTGCGGTCAACTTCATCACCACGATCATCACGATGCGCGCGCCGGGCATGACCATGTTCCGGATGCCGATCTTCACGTGGAACACGCTCGTCACGAGCCTGCTCGTGCTGATGGCCTTCCCGCCGCTGGCCTCGGCGCTCTTCGCGCTTGGTGCCGACCGTCGCCTCGGGGCGCAGGTCTTCAACCCCGAGAACGGCGGGGCGATCCTCTGGCAGCACCTGTTCTGGTTCTTCGGTCACCCTGAGGTCTACATCATCGCGCTGCCGTTCTTCGGCATCGTGTCGGAGATCTTCCCGGTCTTCAGCCGCAAGCCGATCTTCGGGTACAAGGGCCTCATCATCGCGACGATCGCGATCGCCGCCCTGTCCGTCACCGTGTGGGCGCACCACATGTACGTGACCGGCGCCGTGCTGCTGCCGTTCTTCGCCTTCATGACGATGCTCATCGCCATCCCGACCGGCGTGAAGTTCTTCAACTGGATCGGCACGATGTGGCGCGGGAAGCTCACGTTCGAGACACCGATGCTGTGGTCGATCGGCTTCCTCGTGACCTTCCTCTTCGGTGGCCTGACCGGCATCATCCTGTCGAGCCCCGCGCTGGACTTCCACCTGTCCGACTCGTACTTCGTCGTGGCGCACTTCCACTACGTCGTCTTCGGCACCGTGGTGTTCGCGATGTTCGCCGGCTTCTACTTCTGGTGGCCGAAGTTCACCGGGCGCATGCTCAACGAGCGCCTCGGCAAGGTCCATTTCTGGCTGCTGTTCGTCGGATTCCACATGACGTTCCTCATCCAGCACTGGCTGGGCGTCGAGGGCATGGCCCGCCGGTACGCGGACTACATGCCGGAGGAGGGCTTCACCTGGGAGAACCAGGTGTCGACCATCGGCGCCTTCATCCTGGCCGCCTCCACGCTCCCCTTCCTGTGGAACGTGTACACCACCTGGCGCAACGCGCCGAAGGTGACGGTCGACGACCCGTGGGGCTACGGCCGCTCGCTCGAGTGGGCCACCAGCTGCCCGCCGCCGCGGCACAACTTCACGTCGCTGCCCCGCATCCGCTCTGAGTCGCCCGCGTTCGACCTGCACCACCCGGAGGTCGCGGCGATGGAGCAGGCACCGGGCCACGGCGGTCTGAACGCCGTGTACGGCGACCCGGACCGGCGTGGGCACCAGCAGGTCGTGGAGGAGCGTCGCGACAGCGCGCAGTCCGACGCGGCGCAGTCGACCACGACGGTCATCGAGGACGAGGGGGAGACCCGCAAGTGAAGATCGAGATCAAGCTCTTCCTGTTCCTCGCCCCGTTCTTCGTCGTCGTAGGCGTGATCTACGGACTCGTCACGCACTTCACCGAGCCGGTGGGGTACCTGGGCATCCCGCTCGTGGGTGCGTTGGTCGCCATGGTCGGTGCCTACCTCGCTCTGACGGCCCGCCGGATCGACCTGCGACCGGAGGACGACGAGGAGGGCGAGATCGAGCAGGGCGCCGGAGACCAGGGCGTGTACTCGCCGTGGAGCTGGTGGCCGCTCGTCATCGCCGGCGCCGCCGCCGTCGCCTTCCTCGGCCTCGCGGTCGGCTGGTGGGTGCTCTACATCGGCTTCGTCCTCGGCGTGATCGGGCTCGTCGGCTGGGTCTTCGAGTTCAGCCGCGGGCAGCACGCTCACTGAGTCCGCTGCACCACGACGCGCCCCGCTCCCTCGTCGGAGCGGGGCGCGTCGTCGTCTCCGCCCGCGACGGACGGGAGCACGGAACGGCAACGATCCACCGCCCGCACGGGCGGCCAGCCCACGGGAACGCCCCGTCGTGATGGAATGGAGCCTCACCATTCCCTGCGAAGGAGCTGCACGTGCGTGTCCCCCAGAAGTCCGTGGCCCTGGCATCGGCGGGCCTCGTCGCTCTCGCCCTGAGCGCCTGCGGGAGCGAGGACCCCGCCGCCTCCACCTCCGG
The DNA here is from genome assembly GCF_042728595.1 of Isoptericola sp. NPDC060185. Lineage (NCBI taxonomy): Bacteria > Bacillati > Actinomycetota > Actinomycetes > Micrococcales > Promicromonosporaceae > Isoptericola > Isoptericola sp. NPDC060185. The sequence goes on from NZ_JBHWYY010000037.1 coordinate 24,925, forward strand.
CGCCTCGGAGGCCGCCCAGGAGACCGCAGAGATCGTCACCGCGGCGAACCTCACCGACCTCGCCGAGCAGATGCAGGGGGCGCAGGAGACGGCCTCCACGTCGCACCTGGAGATGACCTACGGCGGCGAGCTCGCCGACACTGCCGGGATGAGCGGGACCACCACCACGGCAGACATCTCCTACGGCACGACCGTCGAGGACACGGCCATGCAGATGTCCATGGGTGTCATGGGCATGGACATGGACATCGTCCTGCTCGACGGGACGATCTACATGTCGATGGGCGAGCTGACCCAGGGCAAGTACCTCTCGTTGACGGCGGAGGAGATGGCCGCCGACCCGAACATGGCGGGCACGTTCGACTCGATGGAGTCGATGGACGCCGCCGCCCAGGCCGAGGCGATGGCCGACGCCGTCACCTCCTTCGAGCACACCGGCACCGAGAAGGTGGACGGCGTCGACGCGGACGTGTACACGATGACCGTCGACCCGTCGAAGCTCGAGGACGGCCCCACGGGGGTGAACGCGGAGATGGCCGACCAGGTGGGGGAGATGACCCTGGTCTACAAGGTCGCCCCGGAGGGGCTGCCTGTCGCCGCGGACATCACGATGGACATCGGCGGCCAGGAGATGATCGTCTCGACGGCCTTCAGCAAGTGGGGCGAGCCCGTCGACATCGAGGCGCCGGCCAAGGACGAGGTCGTCCCGTACTCGGAGTTCGGCGCCCAGGGGTGACGTCCCGGGCACTTCGCGCGACGACAGGGGCCCGCACGCGATGCGTGCGGGCCCCTGTCGTGCGTCCGGGAGGTGTGCGTCCCGGTCCGGGAGTCGTCAGGCGGGGACGATCAGCCCGGCGGTCTGGGTGCGGGCGCGCTGGAGGCGGGCGGCGACGTCCTGCCAGTTCGCGATGTTCCACACGGCCTTGACGTAGTCGGCCTTGACGTTGAGGTAGTCGAGGTAGAAGGCGTGCTCCCACATGTCCAGCATGAACAGCGGGGTGATGCCGACGGGGACGTTGGCCTGCTGGTCGAAGAGCTGGAAGATGGCGAGGCGCTGGCCGATGGAGTCCCAGCCGAGGACGGCCCAGCCGGAGCCCTGGATGCCGGTGGCGACGGCGGCGAACTGGGCCTGGAACTTCTCGAAGCTGCCGAAGGTGTCCTTGATGGCCTCGGCGAGCTCGCCCTCGGGCTGGCCGCCGCCCTCGGGGGACAGGTTGTGCCAGAAGACGGTGTGGTTGGTGTGGCCGCCGAGGTTGAACGCGAGGTTCTTCTCGTGCAGGTTCACCGCGGCGTTGTCGCCGGACTCGCGGGCCTCGGCGAGCTTCTCCAGCGCCGTGTTGGCGCCGGTGACGTACGCGGCGTGGTGCTTGTCGTGGTGCAGCTCCATGATCTTGCCGCTGATGTGCGGCTCGAGGGCGCTGTAGTCGTAGGGCAGGTCAGGGAGCGTGTAGACAGCCATGCTGAGATACCTCCGGTTCGGTGCCGCACGTCGTGGCCGGCGTGCGATGGGGACGTCGTCGAGGGCTGCGTCCGGCGCGGCTAGGCGCCGAGGACGACGGAGGCCCGCGCACCCCGCCCGACGAGTCGGGGGAGGGGAGCGCGGGCCACCGTTCCAGCCTGCAGGAGACTCAGTGCTCCCGCTCGACGGATCCAGACCCCGAGACCAGCTCGGGGGCATCGTGGGCGGGCTCGAGCTCGTCGTGCTCGCCGTGCGCGTGCGCCGCGGCCAGCTCGGCCGGGGTCACGGGCTCGACACGGTCCTCGTAGAAGAACCGCGACAGCTTCTGCCAGCGCTTGTCCTTCTTGTATCCCTTGCGCTTGACGCCGCGGGAGTCGGTCGCCGGTTCGATCTCGAGCGGCCGACGTGCCTCGTAGTTGACCCGGAGCCAGCGCTCCTGCTCGTCCAGCGGGCGGTGGACCTCGATGTACTCGCCGTTCGCGAACCGGACGATGCGGCCGGTCTCGTGACCGTGGAGCACCAGCTCGCGGTCCTTGCGCTGCAGGCCGATGCAGATGCGCTTGGTGACCCAGAACGCGAAGACCGGACCGACGAAGAACAGGACGCGGAACACCCACGTGATCGTGTTGATCGAGAGTGCGAAGTGCGTGGCGATGAGGTCGTTCGACCCGGCCAGCGCCAGGATGACGAAGGCCGTGAGGAAGGCGACGCCCAGGCCCGTGCGGGTCGGCACGTTGCGCGGCCGGTCGAGCACGTGGTGCTCGCGGTGGTCGCCCGTCACCTTCGCCTCGACGAACGGGTAGACGAACAGGAACGTGAACAGCAGGCCCGGGATGATGACCGCCGGCACGAGGATGTTCAGCGACAGGGTGTAGTCGCCCCACGTGACGATCTCGGCCTGACCCGGCATGAGGCGCAACGATCCCTCGAGGAACAGCATGTACCAGTCAGGCTGGGCACCCGCGGACACCGGTGACGGGTCGTACGGGCCGTAGTTCCACACGTTGTTGATCGCCAGCGTGCCGCCCATGAGGGCCAGCACACCGAAGATGATGAAGAAGTTGCCGCCCATCTTCGTGGCGAACGCCGGGACCGCCGGGTAGCCGACCACGTTCTGGTCGGTGCGGCCGCCGCCCGGGTACTGCGTGTGCTTGTTGAGCACCATGAGGAACAGGTGCACGCCCACGAGCGCGAGGATCAGGGCCGGCACCAGCAGGATGTGCACGGTGAAGAGGCGCGGGATGATGTGCTCGCCCGGGAACTCGCCGCCGAAGATGAAGTACGAGAGGTACGACCCGATGATCGGGATCGACTTCACGACACCGTCGGTGATGCGCAGGCCGTTGCCGGAGAGGACGTCGTCCGGGAGTGAGTAGCCGGAGAAGCCGGCGAGCAGGCTGCAGATCAGCAGCAGCGTGCCGACGAGCCAGTTGAGCTCGCGCGGCTTGCGGAACGCGCCGGTGAAGAAGACGCGCATCATGTGCACCACGATGCCGGCGACGAAGATCAGCGCCGACCAGTGGTGGATCTGCCGCATGAGCAGGCCGCCGCGCACCTCGAACGACATGTCGAGCGTCGACGAGAACGCCACCGACATCAGCTGGCCGTCCATGGTCGCCGGGGCGCCGTGGTGCGTGGTGAGCGCCATCGACGGCTCGAAGAACATCGCAAGGAACACACCGGAGATGAGGAGCACGACGAACGAGAACAGCGCGATCTCGCCGAGCATGAAGGACCAGTGGTCCGGGAAGACCTTGCGGACGAGCTGCTTCGCGAGCACGCCGACCTTGGTCCGCTGGTCGAGGTAGTCGGCGGACTTGCCGATCAACGTCGTGGGTTCCGCCGCGGTGGGGGGAGTGGTCGTGGTGCTCACTTCAGGCGCTCCCAGTAGCTCGGGCCGATGGGCTCGTTGAAGTCGTCCTCAGCCACAAGATACCCCTCGTCGTCGACGGAGATGGGCAGCTGGGGCAGCGGACGCTTGGCGGGACCGAAGACCACCTTGGCGCCGTCGGTGATGTCGAACGTCGACTGGTGGCACGGGCACAGCAGGTGGTGCGTCTGCTGCTCGTAGAGGGCGACCGGGCACCCGACGTGGGTGCAGATCTTCGAGTACGCGACGATGCCGTCGTAGGACGCGCCCTCGCGGTGGTCACGGATGTGGTCGCGGGGGTCCATCCGCACCAGCAGGACGACGGCCTTGGCCTTCTCCGTGATCCACTCGTGCGACTCGCGCTCCTCGGCGGGCACGTCGGGGATGACGTGCGCGACCGAGCCGACGGTCAGGTCCGAGGCCTTGATGGGGCGGCCCGAGGGGTCGTACGCGAGGCGCACGCCCTTCTTCCAGAGGGTGTGACGGAACTTGCCCACGTTCCAGTCGCCGCCGACGCTCGAGACGAGCGGCACGGCGACGGTCAGCGGGAAGAGCGCCAGCGCGGAGACGACCGCGCCCTTGAGCACGGGACGGCGGGCGATGCCCGAGTCCTCGAGCCCGTCCTTGAACTGCTGCTGGACGACCTCGCGCACGTCTTCCGAGCTGCTGCTCGAGTGACGCTCCTCGACGTACTCCTTGGCCGACATGAGGGTCTTGGCCCAGTGCACGGCGGCAAAGCCGATGCCGAACAGGGAGACGGCGATCGCGACGCCGAGCAGCACCGTCGACATGCGCACGCCGGGCGTGGTGCCGTCCGGGCGCACGGCGAAGTACGCCACGAGGGAGGCGATGGTACCGAGGCACGAGATCGCGAAGAGGATCGCGATGATCCGCTCGTTGCGCTTCGCGGCCTTGGGGTCGGTGTCCGCGAGGCGCGGGTGGTGCTCCGGGACGCCCGGGTCGGTGAACCGGTCGGCGTGCTCGACCGTCCCGTTGCCGGCGTGGGGGGTCACGTCGCGCGACCTGCCCTGGGGGTTCTGGTTCTCGCTCACGAGGACTTCGCTCCGATCCACACAGCGCCGCCGATGATCAGGCCGATGCCGATGATCCAGGCCCAGAGGCCCTCACTGACCGGACCCAGCGAACCGAGGGTGAGGCCACCGGCCGAGCCCTGGTCCTGCTGGTCGAGGAACGCGATGATGTCGCGCTTCTCCGTGGGCGTGATGTTGGCGTCGTTGAACACCGGCATCGACTGCGGGCCGGTGAGCATGGCCTGGTAGACGTTGCGGCTCGAGGTGTCCCACAGCGGCGGTGCGAACTTGCCCTCCGAGAGGGCACCACCGGCGCCGACGGCGTTGTGGCACATCGCGCAGTTGGTGCGGAACAGGGCCATGCCGTTGGCCGGGTCGCCCTTGCTCCCGTCCACCTGCTCGTCGGTCGGGATGGCCGGGCCGGCACCCAGGGAGGAGATGTACGCGGCGAGCGCGGCCGTCTGCTCCTCGTTCATCTGCCGGGGCTTGGCCTCGGCCTGGGGGCCGTTCATCTGCATGGGCATCCGGCCGGTGGAGACCTGGAAGTCGACCGCGGCGGCGCCCACGCCGACCAGCGACGGCGCCTCGGAGGTGCCCTCCGCGTTCGGTCCGTGGCAGGTGGCGCAGTTGGCCTGGAAGAGCTTCTTCCCGGTCTCGATGTCCGCGGTGCTGGCGGTGTCGGCCTGGGCCGGGCTCGGGGCAAGGGCGGCGTAGACGCCGCCCGTGACCAGCAGCGCCAGCAGCAGCAGCACGACCGGCGCCAGCCGGTGGTGCCTGCGGGCGGCGAGTGCCTTCACGAAATGATCCTCGTCTCGCAGATCGAAGGTGCAGGTTCAGGACCGGCGTCGACGCCGGCCGGGGGGTTCAGCGCAGGAGGTAGATGACAGCGAAGAGGGCGATCCACACCACGTCGACGAAGTGCCAGTAGTAGGACGTGACGATCGCGGTCGTGGCCTCGTGGTGACCGAAGTTCCGGGCGGCGAACGAGCGGCCGAGCAGGAACAGGAAGGCGATGAGGCCACCGAGCACGTGGAGGCCGTGGAAGCCGGTGGTCAGGTAGAAGACCGAGCCGTACGGGCTGGACGAGATGGTCAGGCCCTCGTGCACCAGCTCGGTGTACTCGAAGATCTGGCCGCCGATGAAGAAGGCGCCCATGAGGTAGGTGAGGGTCATCCACTCGTGCATGCCCCACTTGTTCACCTGGAAGATGGAGCCGGAGCGCACCGGCTTGAACCGCTCGGCGGCCCACACGCCCATCTGGCAGGTGACGGACGACAGCACCAGCACGGTGGTGTTGATCGTCGAGAAGGTGATGTTGAGCTTGTCCGCCTGAGCGGCCCACTCCGCCTCGGGCATCACCGATCGCACGGTGAAGTACATGGCGAAGAGGCCGGCGAAGAACATGAGCTCGCTCGCGAGCCAGACGATCGTCCCGACCGACACGGGGTTCGGACGGTTGACGCTCACGTGCTGGTGGGCATGGGGGGCAGCAGCCGTTGCGGTCGACACGTCAGCCATTATGGCCGACATGTGGCCGGTTCGAGCCACTCGTGTGGGCGCTGCGCGAAGTCGATGCGCACAAAATCTGCGGAAACTCGCCACTCTGCCCCTACGAGGTGACGGATCGATGGAGAGTGCCAGTAAAAGACCACGTTCGGCGGCTGCCCGAGGTGACGCGGGTGTGCCACGATGCCAGCAAACATCGACGTCCGGCGGCCGTGCGTCCGGTCCGGGCGTCGTGTCCGTGCCCGGTGCCGTGCACGTCCACGAAGGGGAGCCTCGATGACGGATCAGACGACGGAACGCCCGACCACCCTCGAGCCGGCCGCACCCGCGCGCGGGCCGCGCGTCCTGCTCTACAGCGACGACCGGACGGTGCGCGAGCAGGTCCGCACCGCCGTCGGCCCCCGGCTGCGGGCGCACGCCCCGGCGATCTCGTGGGCCGAGGTAGCGACGCCTGCCGCATTGATCGCCGCGGCGGACCGCGGCGGGTGGGACCTGCTGGTGCTCGACGGCGAGGCTGACAAGGCCGGCGGCATGGGGCTGTGCCGCCAGCTCAAGAACGAGGTGTACCGGTGCCCGCCCGTCGTGGTCCTCACCGGCAGGCGCGACGACGGATGGCTAGCATCGTGGTCGCTCGCCGACGCCGTGGTGCCGAGGCCGCTCGACGCGATCGAGCTGCAGCGCACCGTGGCCGGCTTCCTGACCGCAGCCGCCTGACCCGCCGAGGGGCGTACGCCCTGGCCCGGGTGCCCGGCTCCGAACCGAAGGGACCCCCGTGGCCTCCACCGACCCGGCAACCGACCCCACCTGGCCCGGCATCCTCACCGAGCTGGTCGCCGGGCGCGACCTGACCGCCGCGGAGACGGCGTGGGCCATGGACGAGGTCATGTCGGGCGAGGTCCCGCCCACCCGGCTCGCAGGCTTCCTCGTCGGGCTACGGGCCAAGGGCGAGACGGCGGCGGAGCTCACCGGGCTCGCCGACGCGATGCTCGAGCACGCCACCCGGATCGAGGTGCCCGGGCGGACGGTCGACATCGTCGGCACCGGCGGCGACCGGCACCACACCGTCAACGTGTCCACGATGGCGGCCGTCGTGATCGCGGGCACGGGGCTGCGGGTCGTCAAGCACGGCAACCGTGCCGCGTCCTCGTCGTCCGGCTCGGCGGACGTGCTCGAGGCCCTCGGGATCCGCCTCGACCAGGCGCCCGAGCGGGTCGCGGCCCTGGCGGGCGAGGTGGGCATCACGTTCTGCTTCGCGGGGCTGTTCCACCCGTCGATGCGGCACGCGGGCGTGGCGCGCCGCGACCTGGGCATCGCCACCGCGTTCAACTTCCTCGGACCGCTCACGAACCCGGCGCAGCCAGGCGCGACCGCGGTCGGCTGCGCCGACGCGCGCATGGCGCCCCTCATGGCGGGCGTGTTCGCCGGCCGGGGCACCGACGCGCTCGTGTTCCGGGGCGACGACGGGCTGGACGAGCTCGCCGCCACCGGCGGCGCGACGGTCTGGGAGGTGCGCGGCGGCGCCGTCGTCGAGCACCGCCTGGACGCCGCGACGGACCTCGGCCTGGAGCGCATCGAGGTCGCCGACCTGCGTGGCGGCGACGCGGAACACAACGCGGGCGTGGCGCGCCGGGTCCTCGACGGCACCGACCGCGGCCCCGTGCGCGAGACAGTGCTGCTCAACGCCGCCGCGTGCCTCGTCGCCGACGGCAGCCTGCCCGGCACGGGCGAGGGCTCACTCGTCGAGCGGCTCGCGGCCGGGATGGACCTCGCCGCGCGCGCCGTCGACGAGGGCGGCGCCGTCCGCGTGCTCGACGGCTGGGTCGCGGCGACGCAGGCTTGACGGCCTCCGGCCCGCCCCTGGAGTCAGTCGTCGAGGCCGAGGGCGAACGCCTGCTCGAGGTCGACGTGGGAGTAGGTGCGGAACGCGATGAGCGTCTCGGTCCGCACGACGCCCGGGACCTTGCTGATTCCGTCGGCAATGACGTCGGCCAGCTCCTCGTGCTCGCGCACGCGCACCATGGCGACCAGGTCGGCCTTGCCGGTGACGGAGTAGACCTCGCTGACCCCCTTGAGGTCCGTGACCTTGGTGGCCACCTCGGGGATCTGGTCGGCCTCGGTGTCGATGAGCACGATGGCGGTCAGCATGCGGTCATCGTAGCCACGCCGGCCGCCTCGGCGACGCTCGCCGACACGGCCCCGAGCCCGACGTGGGCAGCGGCCGACCGCGCCGGGCAGGACCACGGCTCGCTCACGTGCACGAGGCGGACCCCGGGCTCCTCGAGCCAGCCGAGCACGAGGGCGGCCTCCTCCGGGTGGCACGCGGGCGAGGGCACGACGGACGGGGCGACGTCCTCCGCCGTCGCCCGCAGGGCGTCGACGACGGGGAGGGGGTCCTCGTCTGGGCCGGTGACGGCCGTCGCCGCGAGGCGCGCGTGCTTGACCACGACCAGCTCCCACCCTCCCGCCGCCGTCGGCCGGGCCGCGACCATCTCGGCGCAGCGCGAGACGGGGGCGAGCCGCTGGGCGCGCGCGGCGCCCTGGACGAACGACCGCAGCCGGCGGGTGACCTGCCCGGCCTCCTCGAAGCGCTCCTGGGCGGCCAGCCGGGCCACACGGGCAGCGAGGGCGTCGACGACGGCGGACGGGTCGCCGGTGAGCGCCGTGCGCGCCGCGTCGACCACGGAGTCGTAGCCCACGTCGGCCGTGCCTGTGGCGGTGCACGGCGCGGAGCAGCGGCCCATCCCGGCGAGCGCGCACGGGCTGCCCGGCGTGCGCGCGACTCGGGGCAGCCGGGCGGTGCACTGCCGCAGCGGGAGGGCGTCGTGGAGGGCGTCCACGGCGGCCTGGGCCGCCTGCCGGGAGGTGAACGGTCCGATGTGCGGGGCACCCTCCCGGACCTCGCGCACGATCGACAGGCGCGGGTACGCCTCGTCCGTGAGCCGCACCCAGGTCTGCCGCTCTGGGTGCTTGGAGCGGCGGTTGTAGCGTGGGGAGTGCTCGGCGATGAGCCGCAGCTCGCGTACCTGGGCCTCCAGCGGCGTCGCGCACACGACCGGGGTGACCGCGTGCGCGATGCGCACCATCTCCGTGATGCGGCCGCGCTTCTCGGCCGCCGTGAAGTACGACCGCACCCGCTTGCGCAGGTTCGTGGACGTGCCGACGTACAGCACCTCGTCGCCGGGGCCACGGAAGAGGTACACGCCCGGCGCCTCCGGGAGCCCGTCGGCGAGCGTGCGCTTGCGGCGCACGTCGGGCGGCACGGGGTCGGCTGCGGTGGCGAGGTCCTCCAGGTGCGTGATCCCCAGCGGCGCCAGGCGCTCCAGGAGGGCGTGCAGCACGTCGACGGTCGCGCGGGCGTCGGCCAGCGCACGGTGCTCCGGCGTCACCCTTGCCCGGAAGAGCGCGGCCAGCGTGGAGAGCTTGTGGTTGGGCGCCTCATCACGCGTGACCACCCGCCGCGCGAGCGGGACGGTGTCGACCACGCGGAACCCGGGCCAGTCGTAGCCGAGCCGCTCGCACGCGGCCCGGAGGAAGCCGACGTCGAACGGCGCGTTGTGCGCCACGAGCACGGCGTCGCGCGCGAACTCCAGGAAGCTCGGCAGCACGAGGTCGATCGGGGGAGCGGTGGCGACCATCGAGGTCGTGATACCCGTGAGCCGGGCGACGAACGCGGGGACCGGGTGGCCGGGGTTCACGAGCGACTGCAGCTCGCCGAGCACCTCGCCCGCGCGGACCTTCACCGCGCCGATCTCCGTGATGCCGCCGTCGGCGGCCCTGCCCCCGGTGGTCTCGAGGTCGACCACGACGAAGGTGACGTCGCTCAGCGGGGTGCCGAGGTCCTCGAAGGACGGCTGGAGCGGGGTCGGGCTCGCCGCGGGCGGGGTGGTGCTCGGCATGCGGGGAACCTAGCGAGGCCCACCGACACGCATCGAGGGTGCTGGCTTGTTCCTCGGACGAGCCGTTCGGAACAAGTCAGCACCCTCGATGCGGGGGCGGTCCGGTCAGCTCGCGGACTTCTGGCGGGTGTCGACGTACAGCTCGTCGATCTCCGCGGCGAAGTCCTTCACGAACACGTGCCGGCGCACGCTCTGCTTGGGGGTGAGGTACCCGTTCTCGACGGTGAGGTCGCCCGGCAGCACGGCGAACTTGCGGATGGACTCGGCCTTGGACACGGCCTGGTTGGCGCGGGTCACCGCGGCGTCCAGGGCGGCGAGGACGTCCGGGTCGGTCGCGGCCTGCGCGGGCGTCAGCTCCGGCTTGCCGTGCATCTTCAGCCAACCGGGCAGGCCCTCGGCGTCGAGGGTGACGAGCGCGGCGATGAACGGCCGGTTGTCGCCGACCACGACGCACTGGCTCACCAGGGCGTGGGCGCGGATGCGGTCCTCGAGGAGCGCCGGGGCGACGTTCTTGCCACCCGCCGTCACGATGATCTCCTTCTTGCGGCCCGTGATGGTGAGAAACCCGTCGTCGTCGAGGACGCCGAGGTCGCCGCTGCGGAACCAGCCGTCGTCGAACGCCTCCGCGGTCGCCTCCGGGTTGTTGTGGTAGCCGCGGAAGACCTGGATGCCGCGCAGCAGCACCTCGCCGTCCGGGGCGATGCGCACGCCGCAGCCGGGCAGCTGCGGGCCGACCGACCCGATCTTGATGGCGTCGGGGCGGTTCACACTGGTGGGGGCGGTGGTCTCGGTGAGGCCGTAGCCCTCGAGGATCGTCACGCCCAGGCCGCGGAAGAAGTGGCCGAGGCGTTCGCCGAGGGGCCCGCCGCCGGAGACCGCGTACTGAGCCTGCCCGCCGAGCACGGCGCGCAGCTTGGAGAACACCAGGGTGTCGGCGACCTTGTGCTGCAGGCGCAGCCACAGCGAGGGACCGGACGGGGTGTCGAGGGCGCGCGAGTAGGCGATGCCCGTGGCGGCCGCCCAGTGGAAGATCTTGAGCTTGCCGCCCGCAGCGGCGCTCTGCTCCGCCGCGTTGTAGACCTTCTCGAAGACGCGCGGCACGGCGAGGATGTAGGTGGGTCGGAACGCACCCAGCCCGGCGGTGACCGTCTTGAGGTCCGCCCAGTGGCCGAGCACGGTGCCGCTGGCGATCGCGAGGATCTCGATGTACCGGGCGAAGACGTGCGCGAGGGGCAGGAACAGCAGCGTGCGCCCGCCGTCCTTGAACACCTCGGGGACGGCCGCGACGGCGTTGACCCCGAGCAGCGCGAGGTTGCCGTGGGTGATCTCCGCACCCTTGGGGGTCCCGGTGGTGCCCGACGTGTAGATGATGGTCGCGACGTCGGCGAGGTCCGCGATCCCGCGGCGCCGGACGATCTCGTCGTCGGGCACCGCGGCGCCCGCGGCGGTGAGGGCGGCGATCGCGCCGTCCTCGATCTCGAGCACCTCACGAAGCGCCGGGGCGCGGTCGGAGACCTCGGCGACCGTGGCGGCGAGGCCGGAGTCCTCGACGACGAGCAGGGTGATCCCCGAGTCGGTGAGGATCCACTCGACCTGCTCGGCCGACGACGTCTCGTAGATCGGCACGGGCACAGCGCCGGCCGCCCAGGCTGCGAAGTCGAGGAGCGTCCACTCGTACCGGGTGTGCGACATGATCCCGACCGGGTCGCCGGGCTGCACGCCCTTCGCGACGAGCCCCTTGGCGACGGCCACCACCTCGGCGTCGAACTGCGCGGCCGAGACCTGCTCCCAGCCGCCGCCGGACGGGCGCTCGGCGAGCGTGGCGCGCGGGTCGTTCGCCACTCGGGTGGAGAGAAGGTCGTTGAGGTTCGACGTGGCAGGCAGCTCGACCGCCTGCGGGATGGTGATCTCGTCCATGCTGACTCCATCGTCCATGCTGATGCATTGCCAGGGGTGTTCGTTCCCAGGCGGTCACGATACCGGGTCTCACGAGTGGTCCAGGACACGGTTCGGTGACGGACGAGCGTCGCACCCTCGCGGTCGTGATGGCTAGTCTGGACCCGGCGCGCGCCGCGCGCCCCCGTGCCGCTCGGCGACCGGGAGACGCGCCGCGCGGACGCGGCGTCCCGACACATGAACGTGAGGTTCCTGCATGCACGCCATCGGAGTCGACATCGGCGGCACCAAGATTGCCGTGGGTGTGGTGGACGAGGCGGGCACGGTCCTCGCGAAGGTACGGCGCGAGACGGTCGCCGACGACGTCGCGAGCATCGACCGGGCCATCGCCGACGCCTGCGCCGAGCTGGCCAAGGAGCACGAGATCGGCGCCATCGGGCTCGCCGCGGCGGGCTTCGTGAGCCCGGACCGCCGGTCCGTGCTGTTCGCGCCCAACATCGCGTGGCGCGAGTACCCGCTCGCGGAGCGCATCGAGGGTCTCCTCGACCTGGACGTCCCGGTGGTCGTGGAGAACGACGCGAACGCCGCCGGCTGGGCGGAGTTCCGCTTCGGTGCGGCCCGCGAGGCGACGGACATGCTCATGCTCACCGTCGGCACCGGACTCGGCGGCGCGGTCGTCGTGGACCGCGAGCTGGTGCGGGGCAAGTGGGGCGTGGCGGCCGAGGTCGGCCACATGCGCGTGGTCCCGGGCGGCCACTACTGCGGGTGCGGCCACGAGGGCTGCTGGGAGCAGTACGCCTCCGGCTCGGCCCTGGTGCGCGACGCCCGGCAGGCCGCCGTCGCCCAGCCGGACCGCGCCGCGCGGCTCGTGGAGCTCGCGGGCGGTGACTCCGCCGCGATCGAGGGGCCGCAGGTGACCCAGGCCGCCCAGGAGGGCGACGAGCTCGCCGTCGAGCTGCTCGCGACGCTCGGCCGCTGGATCGGCGAGGGGTCGGCGTCCGTGGCCGCCCTGCTGGACCCGGAGCTGATCGTCATCGGCGGCGGTGTCGGCGCGGCCGGCGACCTGCTGCTCCTGCCGGTCCGCAAGGCCTACGAGGCGCAGCTCTCCGCCCTCGGCCACCGGCCGGTGGCGCAGATCGAGCTCGCCGAGCACGGCAACGAGGCGGGCATCATCGGCGCCGCGGACCTCGCGCGCCGCTGACGGAGCGGGCCGGCGGCCACCGCTGCCGGCCCGCCCGCAGGGCGGGGCTCCTCAGACGACCGCGCCCGTGTCGTCGTCGTCCGGGTCGCGCCGGTGCGGCATGCGCCAGAGCAGGATCCCGAGCGCGACCAGGAACAGGACGCCCGCGACGGGCCCGGACCAGGCCGGGATGCGGAGCGTCGGGACCGCGGCGCGCACGACGACCCCCACGACGACGAGCACCGGGACGGCCACCACGAGCGTCCACGCCAGGGTGAGCAGGGGGTCCCGCGCGAGCACCGGCTCGGGCTCGGGCGGCACGAAGTGAGACTCCGTCTCCTCCAGGGCCTCGACCTCCGGCGTGACGGGCCAGTCGCGGGGGCCGTTCCCGGTCGTGCGCACCGGCCGCTCGTCGTTCTCCGGCGGAGACTGGGTGTCGCGGGACGTGGCCGCGTCGGGCGCGGCGGTGGCGTCGGCCTCGTCCGCGGTCCTCGCCTCGGTCTCCGCGTCGTCGCCGAGGCCGCCCAGCTGCGCGACGATGTCGGCCCAGCGGGCCTCGACGGCGTCGTCGGGCAGGTCGTCGTCCGGCAGGTCCGGTTCGGCGTCCGGGTTCGGTGCGGGCATGGGTTCACTCTATTGTCGTGGGCGAAGCAACGCGTCGGTGGCGACCACCGCCGGCGCCTCGGCCCGTCGCAGGCGGTCCGCTGACGGGGCGCTGCCCGCACTGGGCGAGGAGGACAGTTGTTCTACTGGGTGATGAAGAACGTGGTGGTGGGGCCGTGGCTCCGGCTGGCGTTCCGCCCCTGGACGAAGGGCGTCGAGAACATCCCGTCCTCGGGCCCGGCGATCCTGGCGAGCAACCACCTCGCTGTCATCGACTCGTTCGTGCTGCCGCTCGTGCTGGACCGCCAGGTCCAGTTCCTCGGGAAGTCCGACTACTTCACCGGCGGCGGCGTCCGCGGCCGCATGGTGGCGGGCTTCATGCGCGGCGTCGGCACTATCCCGGTGGACCGGTCGGGCGGCAAGGCCAGCGAGGCCGCCCTGCGCACCGGGCTGCGCGTGCTCGACGAGGGCGACCTGTTCGGCATCTACCCCGAGGGTACGCGCAGCCCCGACGGGCGCTTGTACCGCGGCAAGACGGGCGTCGCCCGGCTGGCGCTGGAGTCCGGCGCGCCCGTGATCCCCGTCGCGATGGTCGGGACCGACGTCGCGCAGCCGCTGGGCCGGGCGGTCCCGAAGCCCATGCCCATCGGCATCGTCTTCGGGGAGCCGCTCGACTTCAGCCGCTACCAGGGGATGGAGAACGACCGGTTCGTGCTGCGCTCGGTGACCGACGAGATCATGTACGCGATCCTGCGCCTGTCGGACCAGGAGTACGTGGACGTCTACGCGGCCACGATGAAGGCCCGCCTCGCGACGGCGGCCCAGCAGGACCAGCAGCAGGACCAGCAGCAGGACCAGCAGCAGGACCAGCAGCAGGACCAGCAGCAGGACCAGCAGCAGGACCCGCAGCAGGACCCGCAGCAGGACCCGCAGCAGGACCCGCAGCAGGACCCGCAGCAGGACCAGGGCGCCACGCCGCCGCAGGACACTCCCGAGGGGCCGTCCACCGCCTCCTGAGCCGCGTCCCGAGCCGCTCACGACACGTCGAGCCGGACCCAGGAGTCGGGCGGCAGGTCGGGCCTGCCCGGGACCGCGCGGTGCTCGAGCGACCAGCCCTCGCCGGCGACGTCGGTCGCGACCCGCGGCCAGAACGCCGCGGCGGCAGCGTTGGCGTCCTGGAAGGCGATCTCCCACGGCCCGGGCACGGTCCGGAGCACCGCGGTGGCGACCTCGCGCCCGAGCCCGTGCCGTCGTGCCGCCCGCGCCACGAAGAACGCCGACAGCACCCGCACGGGCGTGTCGAGGCCGCGGACGAGGGCGAACGCCACCGGACGGTCGTCGACGGTGGCGAGGTGCGCGCCCCAGCGTGCGCCGTCGCAGCGGTCGAGGTCCGCGAGGGCCGCGCGCAGCCGCTCGTCGCGGAAGCGGCCGTCGGGCCCGGGAAGCTCGCCCGTGACCTCCGAGAGGTCGTGGCGGAAGAGCGCCCACAGCCGCTCGAGGGCGTCGCCGTCGCGGGCGGTCGCGGGGCGGAGGCGGGGCGGGGGCAGGGGAGTGCGTGAGGTCGTCATACGCAAGAGCCTCCCGGCGCCGGTCGGCGGGGAGGCTCGGCCGAGATCATCTCACGCCGCGGGTGCCGGCCGGGTGCCCGGTTCGCCCGGTGGACGGCGGGTCCGGCTCCCGGGCGGTGCTCCTAGGATGGGAGGGATCCCGTCCCCCACCGAGAGGTAGCCCCTGTCATGTCGGTTCGTCGCGTGGCTCTCCTGACCGCCGGCGGCTTCGCGCCCTGCCTGTCCTCCGCCGTCGGCGGCCTCATCGAGCGCTACACGGAGCTCGACCCGTCGATCGAGATCATCGCCTACCAGTACGGCTACCACGGACTCCTCACGGGCACGAAGATCGTGATCGACGCCGAGGGGCGCAAGCAGGCCGGCATCCTGCACCGCTTCGGCGGCTCGCCGATCGGCAACTCGCGCGTGAAGCTCACCAACGCCGCGGACTGCGTCAAGCGCGGCCTCGTCTCCGAGGGGCAGAACCCGCTCGAGGTCGCGGCCGAGCAGCTCAAGGCCGACGGCGTGGACGTGCTGCACACCATCGGTGGCGACGACACGAACACCACGGCCGCGGACCTCGCCGCGTACCTGCACGACAACGGCTACGAGCTCACCGTCGTGGGCCTGCCCAAGACGATCGACAACGACGTGGTGCCGATCAAGCAGTCGCTCGGCGCCTGGACGGCGGCCGAGGAGGCCGCCGGCTTCGCCGCGAACGTCATCGGCGAGCACCGCTCCGGCCCGCGCATGCTCATCGTGCACGAGGTCATGGGCCGCCACTGCGGCTGGCTCACCGCGGCAGCCGCGCAGGAGTACCGCAAGTGGCTCGACGCGCAGGAGTGGGCCCCCGCCCTCGGCCTCACGCGCGAGCGCTGGGACGT
This sequence comes from Isoptericola sp. NPDC060185, assembly GCF_042728595.1. NCBI lineage: Bacteria > Bacillati > Actinomycetota > Actinomycetes > Micrococcales > Promicromonosporaceae > Isoptericola > Isoptericola sp. NPDC060185. Next base: position 40,797 of record NZ_JBHWYY010000037.1, read on the forward strand.
GCACGCCGTCTTCCTGCCCGAGCTGGAGATCGACATCGACGCCGAGGCCGCGCGCCTGCGCGCCGTCATGGACGAGATCGGCAACGTCAACATCTTCCTGTCCGAGGGCGCGGGGATGAACGAGATCGTCCAGCAGCTCGAGGCCTCCGGCGAGGAGGTGCCCCGCGACCCGTTCGGGCACGTCAAGCTCGACACCATCAACCCGGGCCAGTGGTTCGCGAAGCAGTTCGCGGAGAAGCTGGGCGCCGAGAAGGTCATGGTGCAGAAGTCGGGCTACTACTCGCGCGCCGCGGCCGCCAACGCCGAGGACCTGCGCCTCATCAAGTCGATGACCGACCTGGCCGTCGAGTGCGCCCTGCGCGGCGAGCCCGGCGTCATCGGGCACGACGAGGAGGACGGCGACCGCCTCAAGGCGATCGCGTTCCCGCGCATCGCGGGCGGCAAGGCGTTCGACGTCTCGCAGCCGTGGTTCGGCGAGATCCTCGCGGGCATCGGCCAGCCGCTGGTCCCCGCGAAGCCCGCCGCGCACTGACGACCCGGTCGCACCCACCCCGCGGCCAGCCGGCCGCCACCAGCGAGGAGCAGCCCGCATGACCACCGCCGTCGACACCGTGGCGCCCGGGAGCGACCCCGAGGGCCTGGACAGGTTCCGGAGCCTCGAGGCGCGCCAGCAGCCCACGTGGCCGGACGCCGACGCGCTCGCGGCGGTGGCGGGCCGGCTCTCCCAGGCGGCGCCCCTGGTGGTGCCGGCCGAGGCGAGGCGGCTCACCGAGCGCCTCGCCT